>JAPOSK010000170.1 GCA_026709725.1 Paracoccaceae bacterium
CCGGGACATTCACGGCGATCTCCCTGGCAGGGTTCGGGTTTCAGTGCTGGAATGCCGCAGCCATGAGGGCTCGTGTATAGTCCTGCCGGGGATTCTCAAAGATTGTCCGGACATCGGCATGTTCGACGATTCGGCCCTGCTGCATGACAACAACCTCGTGGGACACGGCATGAATAACCCGGAGGTCATGACTGATGAAGAGATACGCCAGATCATGGTCTTTCTGCAGTTTGAGCAGGAGCTGCAGAATCTGCGCCTGAACCGTTCGGTCAAGTGCCGAGGTCGGTTCATCAAGGATGATGAGTCGGGGCCGGAGGATCAGGGCGCGGGCAAGGGCGATGCGTTGCCGCTGGCCACCGGAGAATTCATGAGGGAAACGGTCCATGATTGCGGGATCGAGTTCGACATCCCGCAGGACAGCCTTGGTGCGCTCACGACGCTCGTGGGCCGGGATCTGCTCATGGACGATCAGACCCTCGCTGACGATCTCCTCAACCGACAGGCGCGGCGAGAGCGACCCGTAAGGATCCTGAAAGACGATCTGGATGTGGCGGCGGAGTTGGCGCAACTCCCTTTGTCCGGTGTTGTGGAGAGCCCTGCCGTCAAGCAGGATTTCACCGTCTGACTCAATCAGGCGGGTCAGCGCGAGGGCGAGTGTGGTCTTCCCGGAGCCTGACTCGCCAACGATTCCCAGTGTATGTCCCCGACGAACTGTTATCGTGCAGTCCTCCACCGCCTTGATGTGACCGACTGTTCGTCGCAGAAGGCCACGCTGGATGGGATACCAGACCCTGAGCCCGGTTGTTTTGAGAACGACCGGTGCAGTGCGATCAACGGGCTCCGGTGCGCATGTCGTGCCTGCGGCAACAATCGCACGGGTGAATTCATGGCGGGGCGCGTTGAAGATTTTCTCGGTCGGACCGTCTTCGACAATTTTTCCGTGACGCATCACATATATGCGATCTGCGATGCGGCGGACGATGCCCAGGTCATGAGTGATGAACAGTAATCCCATGCCGGTTGATTTGCGCAACCCGGTCAGGAGCGCAAGAATCTGGGCCTGGGTCGTCACGTCGAGAGCCGTGGTCGGTTCATCAGCAATGAGCAGGGAGGGATTGTTGGCCAGTGCCATGGCGATCATGATGCGTTGTCGCTGTCCACCGGAAAACTGATGCGGGTAGGATTTCAGCCGGTCGGCAGGATTCTCGATCCCTGTTCGCTCCAGGAGAGTCGTGATTGTTTCCCTGAGACGGCTGGCGGGAACCGGGTTGTGCAGCTGAATGATTTCACCGAGCTGCTTCTCCAGCGTATGCAGGGGATTGAGCGATGTCATCGGCTCCTGAAAGATAAAGCAGATGCCCTTGCCGCGGATCCGCCGCAATTCGGCCTCATCCCGCCCGACCAGCTCCTTTCCCTGGAAGTGGATTGATCCCGTCCGATGGGCATTGTCCGGGAGAAGGTCAACGGTCGAGAGTGCCATGACGGTTTTGCCTGACCCCGATTCGCCAACGATTGCGACGCTCTCGCCTGCATGCAGTTCAAGGCTGACCCGATCGACCGCCCTGGTGACTGATTGGCCGTGACGGAATGCAACCTCAAGCCCCCGGATGGCCAGGAGGGGAGTCATGACAGGGTCTTGCGGGGGTCGAAGGCATCCCGGACACCTTCAAATATGAAGACAAGCAGTGAAAGCATCACGGTGAAGGTCAGAAATGCAGTGATGCCAAGCCAGGGAGCCTGGAGATTGTTTTTCGCCTGCTGCGTCAGTTCACCCAGTGACGGTGCGCTTGATGGCAGACCAAATCCGAGAAAGTCAAGCGCGGCCAGTGTTCCGATTGTGCCCGTGACAACAAATGGGAGGAGGGTCAGGGTGGCGACCATGGCGTTGGGCAGGACATGGCGCAGCATGATCGTCGTCTGCCGGACACCAAGTGCCCGTGCTGCGAGGATGTATTCGAAATTCCGGGCCCTGAGTGATTCGGCCCGCACCACACCCACCAGTGCCGTCCAGCCAAAAAGCGTCATGAGCAGAGCCAGAAGCCAGAAGTTCATCTGCCAGATCGCGGCAACAATGATGATGATGTAGAGTGAGGGAGTTGCCCCCCAGACTTCAATGAGCCGCTGGAAAATCAGATCAACGAGACCGCCAAAATACCCCTGAATGAGACCGGCGGCGATGCCAAGAACCGAGGTGGCCAGCGTCACGATAATGGTAAAGAGAATTGAGAGGCGGAATCCGTAAATGATCCGCGCCAGGACATCCCGTGCCGTATCATCCGTCCCCAGGAGATGGGTCCGGTCAGGCGGCGAGGGCGCCGTGCCCGCAAGATCGGAGACTGTATTGTAGGCGTAGGGCAGCGGTGGCCACAGCATCCAGCCCTGCACGATGTCTGTCCCGTCCACAACACCATCCGCCGCGTCCGCCATGATCGCAAATGGGTCGTCATAACATGCGATGAGGCCTCCGGTGCGGATCAGGCAGGCGATCTCCGGCTCGTCATAGGCGGCGGCAATATCAAGGTCACCACCAAAATCCCGCTCGGAGTAGAAGGTCAGGATTGGTGTGTGGAGTGCACCCCGGTAGGAGACCAGCAGTGGTTTGTCATTGGCGATGAGTTCGGCAAGGAGCGAGAGACCAAACAGCAGCAGGAAGATGATGAGCGAGAGGGTGGCCCGGCGGTTGTTGCGAAAATTTGCCAGGCGGCGCTGGCCAAGACGACTGGGCATGCTCATACGTCCCGTGTCTCGAAATCAATGCGGGGGTCAATCCAGACATAGGTCAGGTCCGACAGCAGCCCAATCAGAAGACCGAGGAGTCCAAAAACATAGAGAGTCCCGAACAGGACCGGATAATCCCGTGCAACGGCGGCTTCGTAGCCAAGCCTGCCCAGCCCGTCGAGCGAAAAAATCGTCTCAATGATCAGGGAGCCACCAAAAAACACTGCGATGAAGACCGCCGGGAAGCCGGCGATCACAATCAGCATGGCATTGCGGAAGACGTGCCCGTACAGAATCCGCCGCTCCGCGAGACCCTTGGCCCGGGCCGTGACCACATACTGCTTGCGAATCTCGTCAAGAAAACTGTTCTTGGTCAAGAGTGTCAGGGTGGCAAAGCCGGAGATCGTGGATGCCAGAACGGGCAGGGTAATGTGCCAGAAATAATCAGCGATCTTGCCCGGCAGGCTCAACTCGTGGAAATTATCCGAGACGAGGCCCCGCAGGGGAAATATCTGCAGATACGAGCCGCCCGCAAAGAGGACCAGCAGCAGGATCGCAAAGAGAAACCCGGGAATAGCAAAACCGACAATCACGGCTCCGGATGTCCAGGTGTCGAATACGGATCCGTCACGGACCGCTTTTTTGATCCCGAGCGGTATCGACACAAGATAGGCAAGCAGGGTTGACCATAATCCCAGCGAGATGGAGACCGGGAGCTTTTCGATGACAAGATCAATCACGCTGATTGATCGGAAATAGCTCTCACCAAAATCAAAACGAAGATAGCTCCCCATCATATGGGTAAAGCGTTCCAGCGGGGGCTTGTCGAAACCGAACTGGATCTCAAGTTCCCGAATGAAATCCGCCGGCAGACCCGATGAGAGATACCGTTCATCAACCTGCGGTCGCTCGATTGTTTCACCTCCGGCAGATGTCGCAATGTCACGGAAGACGTCACCACGACCCTCGATCTCGGCAATGATCTGTTCGATTGGGCCGCCGGGAACAAACTGAACCAGGGTGAAATTGATGATCATGATCCCAAGCAGCGTTGGAAAGATCAGACCCAGCCGACGGAGGATGTAGGCACCCATGAGGACCCCCTGCTGCCTTCAAATCAGAGTGCGCCCTCCGAAGCCAGCCGCCTGGCCGCCGCCTCGTCAAACCACCAGAAGTCGAGATAGCCCGGATCGAATGGTGGCAGGGGTTCGGGGTGGTCGAATATGTCAAAATAGGCCACTGTGTGGAAATCGCGATACCATTGCCCGACGTAGAATTTGAGGGATCGCAGAACCCGATCAAGAGCACGAACGGCAATGGCGAGATCTTCAGACGATTCAGCCGCCAGAACAGCCTCGATCAACCGGTCGACACCCGCATTGGCCAAACCGGCACGATTGAACACGCCATCAACATGCTCGGATCCCAGATCCTGACGCAGTCCCAGCCCTGGTTCATAGCCAAAACCAAAACTGCTGGTAATGATGTCGAACTCATGATTACGGACTCTCTCGGTGTACTGCGCCGAGTCAACCTTGGTCAGCACAGCGTCGACTCCCAGCTGACGAAGATTTTCCACATAGGGATTGATGATCCGTTCAAAGTCAGCACTCCACACCAGAAACTCAACCCGCAGTGCAGTGCCGCCCGCATCGTAGCGCAAGCCATCCTTTAGCGTCCACCCTGCCGCATCAAGCAGGCCCGCAGCAAGGCGCAGGTTGCCCCGATCCAAAAGCCGTTCACCTGAAACCGGTGCCATGGCGGCGGGTTCGGTAAAGATTTCCGCGGGCACGAGATCCCGCACTGTTTCCAAAAGTGCAAGTTCAGCACCCTCCGGCACGCCGGATGCGGCCAAGGGACTGTTTTCCCAGGGCGAATTAATGCGCTTGTAAAGGCCGTAAAAGAGCGTGCTGTTGGTCCATTCAAAATTGAACATCAGACCGATCGCCTCCCGCACGCGGATGTCCTTGAAGACCGGTCGGCGCAGATTGAAGACGAAGCTCTGTCCGCTTGCAACCGATCCGTCATGCAGCTGGTCCTTGCGGACCCATCCATTGGTGATCGCCGGGAAATCGTAGGCTGTGGCCCAGCGTTTGGACTGGTTCTCACTGCGAAATGTGTAGACACCGGTCTTGAAGGCTTCAAAGGCAGCATTGGGGTCGGCGAAATACTCCACCCGTATCCGGTCAAAATTGGCACGACCCTGCATGACGGGCAGATGCCACCCCCAATACTCAGGGCGGCGTCGATAGGTGATCCGTTTTCCGACATCCATGCTGTCAAGGATATACGGCCCTGATCCCACCGGTGTCTCAAGTCGCGATTCATCCAGTGTTGCCCCCGTTTCCTCAAACCACTTTTCAGAAAAGATCGGCAGCCCGCCCACGAGGGCCGGAAAGGTGCGTGTGGACCCCCCGGTATTGAAATTGAACCTGATGGTCAGCGGACCGAGAACCTCAACCGACCGGACGGCTTTCCCGAGTTCAGCTCGAAAGGACTGCAGGCCGGAGGCCAGGAACTGGGTATAGCTGAAATGGACATCGTCAGCCGTGACCGATGTCCCATCCGAGAAGCGGGCTTCCGGGCGAATGTGAAAGGTGATCCAGCTGCGGTCTTCGGGATACTCAATGCCGTGGGCCAGCAGGCCATACATTGCACTGGCTTCATCTGCGTTGCTCTCAAGCAGGCTTTCGAACATGATTGATGACAGTGCGCCCGCCCGCCCTTTGCGTGCATAGGGATTCATCGAGTCAAAACTGCCCTGTGCGGCAATCGAGATTTCGCCCCCCTTCGGAGCGGCGGGGTTGACATAGTCGAAATGGGGAAAGTCGGCAGCGTATTTGAGGTTGCCGAAGGTCGAGATTCCATGCGATTCGATCATCGCGCCGTCTGCCCGGACATCACCCGTTCCCGCACCCAGAGACATGCCCAGGATCACGGCAAGGCCCATGAGGCGGCCCATGAGGCGGCGTATCGTGTGCACGAAGTGTGTCACGTCATCCCCTATCCCGGCAGGCGACCGACCGGGTCTGCACCTAATTGCCACCGGCCCTGATATAGGCAATCACATCTGCACGGTCCGCTGATTTCTTAAGCCCGGCGAAACTCATTTTGGTCCCCGGCATATATTCACGCGGATTGGCCAGAAACGCATACATTGACTCATCCGTCCAGGCCTGACCGTAATTCAACATTGCGTCGGAATAGCTGAAGCCCGGGACCGAGCCTGCCAGCTGCCCTATGATGTTGTAGAGCGAGGGGCCGACTGTATTCACACCCTCCTCAAGTTTGTGGCAAGCCCTGCATTTGGCCCAGACCCGAGCACCCTTGCCGGCATCACCAGCTGCCAGGGCTGCCGTGATATCCATCTCTTCCGCCGGTGCGGCAGGGGCACTCTCAAGATCGGCATATGCCACCTCGATGACACCTCCCTTGGCATGGTCCACATGATAGAGCTTTTCCGCTGCCAAACCGGCCAGCATGAAGAACAGCATTGCACCGCAAAGGGATCCAACGATTTTCGTTGCAGTCATCGTGTCGAGCATGGACATCAATCCAATTCACTTCCAGTTCTGGTTGGGATGACTACAATGTGCTGTGTGCAGTATGCAAGATGTTACCTGTCAATTATGAAAGGGCTGTCTGCAGTGATCAACCGAATCGCATTTCAGGGAGAACCGGGAGCCTATTCGCATCAGGCATGCCTCACAGCCCGACCTGACCACGAACCACTGCCCTGCGAGACATTTGAAGACACGATTGCAGCTGTCAATCAGGGCAAGGCCTCCCTTGCAATGCTGCCAATCGAAAACTCCATCTACGGCCGTGTGGCCGATATCCACCATCTGCTTCCCAGCTCCAATCTCAGCATTGTCGACGAATTGCTTCTCCCTGTCCGCATCATGCTCCTTGGACCCAAGGGGACAGGACTCTCCACCATCACAACGGCCTACAGCCACGCGATGCTGCTCGGTCAGTGCCGCCGCTTTCTCCGCGACCACGGAATCAGGCCGTCGGCCTGGGTTGATACAGCTGGAGCCGCGCGTCATGTTGCCGAACTCCGGGATCCATCTGCCTGCGCCATTGCCTCTGAGCTTGCAGGGAAAATCCACAGGCTTGAAATTCTTGAGCGACACATTGAAGATGAGCCTACCAACCGTACGCGCTTTGCCGTCATGGCACCCGCCCTCAACCCGAATCGGCGTGCCGATCACATGATAACGGCCTTTGTCTTTCAGGTGCGCAATATACCGGCCGCCCTTTACAAATCGCTTGGTGGCTTTGCGACGAACGGTGTCAACATGATCAAACTCGAAAGCTACATGATCGACGGATCATTCAGTGCAACCCAGTTCTACGCTGAAATCGAGGGTCATCCTGATGACAAGGCCGTGAATCGTGCCATGGATGAACTCGCTCACTTCACCTCCACACTGACCATCCTTGGTGTCTTTCCAGCCTCGCCGGAACGCCAGAAGTCCTGATTCCCGCATTCTCCGGCCTCTGCAGGCCCGCAGCCTGGCAGTGCGGCGACAGCCGCGGGCGGCACCGCCCGATGCATTGCTTCCATTCGACCCTTCCTTTCGTTCGGACGGTTTCGCACTTTCCGACAATGTCAGGGTCACAATCGAAGATGGATGTCTGCTGTGCGGCAAATCACGGCAACCGTCTCTGCCGCTCTCCCGTATCCGTTCTCAATCACTTGCCGACTCTCTGCATTCCCGCCTTGCGACGGATAACCGGAACACCACCACACTCCACCCCTGGCGATGTGTCCCCGGCCTGCTCCACACCCCAAGCACCGCACACGCCGCATCCCAGCCCCATCAACAGGCGCCCTGCCCCGCGGGTGCGCACCGGGGCATCAGCCGCCGCCAGTCCGGAACGCACCCCGCCCCCATCACCGGGACCGCCCCGCAGATGCAGTCATGACGCCGCCCTGATCACACAGCAGCTTCGGGGGGTCCGGCCGGACGGGGGATATCGCCAAAGGGGTTTGTTTGAGGTTGTGCGGAGAAGCGCGGGTCAGGGTTCGGGAAAGTCTTGAAATTGTGGTCAGGAAGTGGTTGGAAGTCGGTGCAAGGAATGGTATTGTGATTGACAGCATTCAGTGTCCGGCTATGCAGGCGCAGGGGTTGGATGCGCATGGAATTTTGAACCTTGTGCGTCGGCTGAGCGAATCTTGATAAAGAAAACATTGTCTGGACAAAATGATGGAAGCGCTGCGTGGTCCGTTCCCGTGTTCAGATCCGCAATCAGAGAAAGGGATATCATCATGAGTATATTCGTGCGGGGCGCCACCCTGTTGGCGGCTGTGGTGGCAATGGCCGGTGCCGTAAGCGCACAAACCGAAGTGGTTCTGGCGCTGGACTGGAAGTTTGAAGGCCCGAGTGCCCCATATCTTGTGGCGGCGGACAAGGGGTACTTCAGTGACAATGGTCTTGAGGTCGACATCTCAGCCGGGCAGGGATCGCTGGATGCCATCCCGAAGGTTGCGAGCGGGGCTGTGCAGTTCGGGTTCGCGGACATCAATAGCCTGATGAAATTTCTTGACAGCAACCCCGGGGCGCCGGTTATCGCGGTCATGATGGTCTATGACAAGCCACCGTTTGCGATTATTGGACGTAAATCTCTGGGTGTCGAGGCGCCAAAGGATCTGGAGGGACGCATTCTTGGTGCACCGCCACCGGATGGAGCCTGGGCGCAGTTCAATGCCTTTGCCTCTGTCAACGATATCAATGTGTCCGAGGTCACAGTTGAACCCGTTGGCTTTCCGACCCGGGAGCCAAACCTTGCCGAGGGGCTGGTGGATGCGATCACGGGATACTCATTTTCAAGTTATCTGAATCTGGTGCGCGCTGGGGTCCCCGAAGATGATATTTCGACCATCCTGATGGCTGATTACGGTCTTGATCTCTATGGCAATGCCATCATGGTCAACACGGATTTTGCTGACGAAAATCCTGAACTGGTAACCGGATTTATTCGCGCTGTTGCCGCGGGCTGGCGCGATGCAATCGCTGATCCCGAGGCGGCTGTCGAGGCATTGATCACCCGCAATCCGGCGGCAGATCACGCACTTGAAACACGGCGTTTGAATTTGGCCATTGATGCAAATGTCAATACGGACTATGTCATGGAAAATGGCATGGGTGGTGTGGCTCCGGATCGATTCGCCAGTGCCATGGAGCAGATTGTTCAGAATTTTGAATTTACAAATCCACTTGATGCAACACTCTACTTCACCGACAAATATCTTCCGGCCTCTGATGATCTGAAGATCAACTGATCCGAATGCGGGGCCCGGGCAGTCGATCAGGGTGCCCGGGTTACGCATGATGATATCTGCATGACCGGGTCTGCAGTCATTGACTTGCGGCAGGTCTCGCACGCGTTCAGCACTCCGACGGGGCCATTTGAGGTTTCCAGGGCTCTCAACCTCCCTCTGCCGAAGGCATCATTTACGTCCGTGGTTGGTCCATCGGGGTGCGGCAAGTCAACCCTGACCCGACTGATATCAGGGCTTGTTCAGCCGACGGGAGGTGAGATATGGCTTGACGGCAGTCGGGTCACGAGTCCGCGCAGCAATGTCGGGATGGCGTTTCAGAATCCTGTGATGCTGGAATGGCGAAATGTGATGCAAAACATCATGCTGCCACTCGAAATTGTCGCCAAGGATATGCCAAGGGCTGAGCAGGAAGAGCGCGCGTGCCAGCTCCTCT
>JAPOSK010000475.1 GCA_026709725.1 Paracoccaceae bacterium
TTTGTATGGTGTTCTTCGAGCATGTCGGAGGGCTTTTCCAGCGAATGCGATTTCGATAGAGGCTACATAGCATTCGCTACAGTCTTGTCCATTATCTCAACCACCCCAAATGCGCTGTAGTTGCTCTCCAAAACAGCATTGGCTACAATTTCGGTGCAGAAGAGCACCTTTGGCGACCTGCTGTAGTTGCTCTCCAAAACAGCATTGGCTACAATGGTGGTGGAGGGACCCTCAACAACATACTCGCTGTAGTTGCTCTCCAAAACAGCATTGGCTACAATCCTGATATCATCCAGCCGCATACGCGCGTGGCTGTAGTTGCTCTCCAAAACAGCATTGGCTACAATCCCTGCTCCTGGCAAGACTGCTGATGACGTGCTGTAGTTGCTCTCCAAAACAGCATTGGCTACAATCGATCTTCGCAAGGTGGGGACAAGCCGGTAGCTGTAGTTGCTCTCCAAAACAGCATTGGCTACAATCGTGTCCTATGAAGAGCTTGCGAAGGATTAGCTGTAGTTGCTCTCCAAAACAGCATTGGCTACAATGTATTCAGCGCGTGCGTCGGCGTTGACTACGCTGTAGTTGCTCTCCAAAACAGCATTGGCTACAATTTCGGTGCAGAAGAGCACCTTTGGCGACCTGCTGTAGTTGCTCTCCAAAACAGCATTGGCTACAATGCTTTCGGCTCCGCCGATAGTAGCGTTTGCGCTGTAGTTGCTCTCCAAAACAGCATTGGCTACAATTCACAATGACGCCTCCGCCGCTCCCGAAGAGCTGTAGTTGCTCTCCAAAACAGCATTGGCTACAATCGTCTCGATGCAATTGTCGTCTACGGTGTTGCTGTAGTTGCTCTCCAAAACAGCATTGGCTACAATATGACGCCACATGTGGGTTACGAAGTGACGGGCTGTAGTTGCTCTCCAAAACAGCATTGGCTACAATTCGCGCGAAAATCGATATCACCAATATAGTGCTGTAGTTGCTCTCCAAAACAGCATTGGCTACAATGGGCTGGTCCGTCAATGTCACGGTGAAGGCGCTGTAGTTGCTCTCCAAAACAGCATTGGCTACAATCGGGACCGAGGCGGTCAACAGCGTCGACAAGCTGTAGTTGCTCTCCAAAACAGCATTGGCTACAATGGTGCTACCGGTAAGGCGATCACTAATATTGGTAGTGGCTCAGTTTGAATTTTGAGCCTGCTTCTTGTAGGGGCCACGCGGACCCGGCTTCGGGGCAGCGTCTTCCACCAGCTTCACGATATCCGCAATCTCGTAAAGCCGATCCGTTACGCCAGCAGCCATCGCAGGCGTGATCTGCAACGACTGATGAATGCGACAGAAGTTGTAGTACATGTAATGCAGGGCGACGGCGTGAGCGTGATTTTCGATCTTCTTCGAGAACGCATTGGTCAAACGCGTGAAGCGACGCATGGACATGCGCATGGTCAGGTTCTGGCGCTCGACGAAGGACGTGCTGACATGTTCCGGATCAGGATTGCCTTCAACCTTCCGCTTGCGAATGCCAGTGCACTCGGCAGGGCTGTAGCGACGTTGGCCTTCGGGAGCGTTGCCATACAGCTTGACCAGCTGGGCATAGTCCACATCACCACCAAATGCGCCTTCTACGGCTTCCAGATAAGCCCTGTGGCCATCAGTGGTAAGCTGAACCCGGTTTGCCAGCCGTGACCGCAGATCGTCCATGAGGTCAATCGCGGTGGAACCGGAGCGATCGCCGACCCGCCAGCTTGGAACCAGCTTCGTATCGGCATCAATGGCTACCCATGTCCAGACATCGCCAGCCTCGGCAGGCGCGGACTTGGCACGCTTGACGTTTTTCTCCTTTGCATAGACGAAACACCAGGCTTCATCGACCTGAATATAGTTGCAGTTCAGATCACGCAGCGCCTTGTCCTGATAGACGGCGCACGCCTTTCCGGCATCCACCAACAGCTTCGTCACCGTATTGCGGGACACATCCGCGATGCGGGCCGTTGATCTGATGCTCATGCCCTCGACAAGGCACTTGAGGATCAAGACTTTCCTATGGGGTGGCAGCGTGTTCATACTGAACAATATATGTTGCATTTCTATAAATGCAAGTCAAAAATGTCAGTTTAACTAGGGATTTCTGAACAAATCCTGCTGCATGGCCTTGCCGGTGTTTGGATCGGCCATCGGAGGCAAGGCGGGGCTTGTTCGGGATTCCGCCATATGCTCCTCGATTGACCAGAACTGCAATCGCGGGAAAGAGCTTGCCCCGATCTTGTAGGTGCCCATCTGTGCCGCCTTCGCCATTGCCGGTTTCACAGTGGTCTTGTTCAGAGTGATGAAAACACCTGCCGTTGCCTTTTCCCTGTCCATGACGTGCTGGAAGTCGCGCAACGCCGTTGCCGAATAACCGCCGCCCTTCACTTGTGCGATGACAAGGCCGGTTTCGCCTTCGACAGGATCAAAAATCCTGCCGCGCCCGTCTATGCCGCCATCGCCTACCTGGACCTGGTTGGGAGCCAGTCCTTCGATGCGCGTGACTGCCCACGCCTCGAAATCGAACGGATTGCGATCCAGCATCATCCGGGCGCTTTCCATGTCTGCCGGGATCCCGTGTGTCGGAATGGTGGAATCCTTGAAGCGCCGATCCTTGACAAGATCAATCGCTCTGGGACTGATGTCGATACCAACCCATTTCCGGCAATGATTGGCCGCTGCCTGAAGTGTTGTTCCGCCGCCACAGAAAGGGTCCAGCACCAAGTCGCCGGGGTTGCTGCTGGACTTCACAACGCGCTCAAGCAAAGCAACCGGTTTTTGTGTATCGTAATTCAATCTTTCTTTTGCCATCACGTTTAGCGGTGAAATGTCAATCCAGATGTCCGATATTGGCTTCCCTTTCGACTCGCTTAGATATTGACGGCGGTCGCCAAGCTGAAGCCTGTATCTGCGCCCCTTGTCATCGTAGTGCTTGAACCTTTGGGCGATGTATTCGGCGGTATAGGGAATATATTGGCGATTGAAGTTTTCAAAGCTTCCATAATGCAAAATAACGTCATGATTTGGCACAAACTTTTTTCCACCAGCCTTTCCCCCGGAGGCCGTGCCTCTTTGCCAAACTATTTCATTCCGAAAATTATCCGCTCCGAATATCGCATCCATCAGCAACTTGAGGTAATGGCTGGCTGATGGATCGCAATGCAGATAAATGGAACCGGTAGACTTCAACAACTGCTTCATTTCTGCCAGTCGTTCGGCCATGTAGGACAGATAGGCGAGCATCCCGCATTCGCCCATGATGGCTTCCAGACCGCAAATCACCTTGTGCGCAGGGTGATTCACCGCACGCTTCAGTTTCTCCACTCTTTCCGATGCGGCTTCTCCCCATATCCAGGTGTCCGTGAAAGCCCGCACCTGTGCAGGAACGCCGTTGCCCTTGCCAAATGTCTGATTGTAGTTCGCTTTGGAATTGAATGGCGGATCGAGATAGATCAGGTCAACGCACTGGCCCGGCCAGTCGCGCATGATCTCAAGGCAGTCACCGTAATACAGTGAATTGGGGTGCGGCGCCCTGTCGCGGGGGGGTGTCGAGCTAGGCTTGGGCACGCTGGCGCGCTCTTACACCTTGCATGGCGATCTCACGGCGACGTGCAGGTGAAAGCTTGGCAGCGCGGGCCTTGCCGCCCTTGGCCTTCCCGGAAGGCTTGGCAAGCGAATCGTTCGAGACTTGACCGGTCGTCATGTCAACAACCATCTTGGCTAACTGATTTGTGTCGCTGGGCCGCTTCGGCATGCCATGATCCTCTGGTCGGTAGTATTTAACTGTATATGACGCGGCGTCATACATGTCAACGAAGTCCAAAATTCAAACTGAGCCACTACCCTAATATTGCTGTAGTTGCTCTCCAAAACAGCATTGGCTACAATGGAGGCAAAAAGAAGCTACTCTTACTAATAGCTGTAGTTGCTCTCCAAAACAGCATTGGCTACAATAAGCTCGTAAACGCCGCTATCAACGCAAGTGCTGTAGTTGCTCTCCAAAACAGCATTGGCTACAATCCATCACCCCTAACGCTTTGAAAACCAAGGCGTTAGGGGTGATTGCCCGAAAATAATCCGCTAGATTAGCCATCAGAACAGGGCCAGTTGATCAGGTTTTTGCTCCTTCCCGGAGGGAACCCGGCCCTCGAAATTGCGCACCATCCCGTATTGCTTGTCAGTGATGAACATGATCGAGACCTTCCCCATGGGCGGCACGAAGCCGCCGATCCGGTTGGCGGCGGCATCCGCTTGGGCCCGCGTAATGAAATAGCGCGTGTAGACGGACCATTGCTTCAGCGCGAATCCCTCTTCCAGCAGGCGGTTACGAAAGCGGGTTGCGTCGCGCCGCTCCTTCGATGTCCCCACAGGCAGATCGAAACACACCACAAGCCACATGGCCCTGTAACCGGAAACGGCCTCCATCCAGACGGCGGCCCGGCCGCGAAAGCGCTGCCGGACCAGTCTCCGCTCACGGGCGGTTGGCAAAGTCGAGTTCGGTCTGCGCTACAAGACCCCAGTCAAGCGGCCACGACAATTCCGTTGCCTCTCCCATGCAAAGCTCGGCCAGCGAGTGGGCCAAGGTCGACATGACGCGCGAGACCGTGTTCGCCCCCGCCGCCGTCGCCATCGCGCCGTTGACGACCTGCGCCAACTCCCGTTTGGCCTCCGCGCCCACTTCCCTAGCCCAGTCTTTCCGGTTGCGCCAGACCGCGTGGTCCGCAAGGGGCCGGAACGGCTCCATCAGGTCATCCACCAGTTGGAAGGCGTTCAGGCGGCTGCGGTGATGCAGCCCCAGTCCCGGCGTCAGACCCGCGGCGACGACGGCGCGGGCCATGGCGGCGCGCACGACCGCGTAACCGTAATTCAAATGGGCATTGAGGCCGTCCCCGTCGGGGTCGCGCCGGAAATCTTTACCCATTAGCCGCCGCCAATAGAAGCGGGCGGCGCGGGCTTCCACATTGTCCGGGTCGCCCGACCGCACCGACTTGGCCAGCCCTGCGAGGCGCGCGTGATCGGGCTGTCCCGCGAGTTCCAGCGCCCGCGCCTGCGAAGCGATTTTCGCCATGACCAGCCGCCGCCAGAGTTGCTTGCGCCTAGGCAGGGACAGCGAAGCCTGGGCAGTCAGCCGCGCCGCCTGCTCGAAGTTGCCGGACACAGGCAGGGACAAGGCCGCAGGCGCGTGGTTGCGGCCGCAGAGTACCAGGGGAATACCTGCTTCGGCCAGAGCCGCGCCCAGCGACAGGGACAGCATGGCACCATGACCGTGCACAAGAACGCACTGGATGTCAGACAACGGTACTCGGCCGAGTTCGCCATCGTTGCCGGAGACTTTCAGGCTACCCCTTGACAGGGAGAGAACCCGGCCTTCTTCGGCGATATCGACGACGCGCCACGTCATCAGTTGAGGCGCGGTCCACGCCAGCGCACGCGGCCCGTGGGATCGCACACCACCACGACAGGTGCCCGCTTCGAAAATTTCGTTTTGCTGCTGATCCTTACATGCTTCGGCGGTCTGCTGGAGCGCGCCTCTTCAACTGGCACGAATTCCAGGTCGAGGCTGCCAATATCGGAGACAGAGACGGTGCGGTAAAGGCGGCGCGGCGAGTCCGGCTTCTCCGGGTCGGCCAGCATTTCTACCAGATCGTTCTTCCGCAGAATAAACAAAAGGCGCCCGTCTTCGCGGCGCCACCGCTCTTGGAACCCCGACGTATTGGCGTCCAGAGTCGAAACGACCTCGATATCCCGGTCTCCTTTGCCGTTCACGAAATAGACCAACCGGTCGTTTCCTCCCGTTGGGTTGGCCTGCCTAGGCTTCTTGTCGTGCTTCAGCGATCCCTTCAGAATTCGCAGGGAGACGATCTGGACCCGCGTGAAACGGCGGCGTCCCGTGTCCGCGATGTACTGTTTCTTCGCCCACTCCGCCCGCGCCTTCTTTCGGCCCGCGTCCGTGCTAGCTTTCTCCAGAATCTCTGGAGGCGCTTCCTCCATAAGTTCGAGAAGCCTTGCGCGCATTTTCTCCAAATCTTGAGCCAGATTCCGCAGGGAGGACACGGGGTCTTGGCCGCCCCACCAGAATTGCGCACCCTGCTCCTTCGCCCGCTCTACCTTGCGGATTAGTTTGTCGCGCACGCCGAGCTCTTCGATCTGCTCTGCTGTCAGATCCAAGATCGAAACATGGTCCCGGGCGACATATTTGTCCCGCTCGCCCGGAACCTCGCATATGAGGCCGTAGTTGGTCGCTTCGTGCAGCTGACCGCGTGGATCATGGTCGGCCTTGACAACTACCGAGGTGACGGGCTGTTCGCCTGCCGCGCCGTCGCGCCGTCGGTCTTTCAGAAAGGCCTTCGCGGTCTCCCAGAAATCCGGTCGCCAGCATATTCCCGCGTTCCTGAAATCGGAGTCGGCGCGGCGAACCTGGTCCAGTATTTTACTGGCACTCTCGTCACCCGCATCCCTTGCGGCGAGCGTCTGGAGTCGCTGCACGTCGCTACGCGTCGTGCAGGCAGCTACAATCGCGTCCAGCAGATGGTGGCGGTGGTCCCAGCGTATCTTGTCCGCGCGTTTGCGCCGCGCTCGAATTTCATCGAGAGCTTCGCCTTCTTCGGAGGATTGAATATCGGAAATATCGAGACGCCCCTCCTCTACCATGATGTTGCGGATAACAGTGTGGAGCCCCCATTTATGCCGGAGAGCCGACGTGATCCGTCCATTCAGGCTGACGACGCCGTTAGGATCGGTACAAACGCAGGACAGATAACGCGTCGCCATTCTGGCGATATAACGGGTGTCGTTGAGGAACCGGCTTTGAAATTCATCCCGGTCCCTATAGCGCTCCATCGCGTCTTCCTTGAAACGCCAGTAGACTCTTCCGCCTCTCTTTCTTGCACGCGCAAGTATGTGTTCATAGTCCTGGTCCAGATAACCGGCACCGAAGGCTTCGAACGGTGGCCGTTTCCGCTTGTATTGATTAGCATCTCGGAACACCAGGGCGAGATTGGACATGCCGTCGTCACCAGTATCCGCACGCGGCAATATGTGATCTATCTCTACTGAACCATCGAAAAGCTGTTCCGTACTGATGGGCCTGCCCGTATAAAGGCACTCGTGATCCTGCATCCGGTGAAGTCTGAGGCGTTTCAGGTCTTCGGGTTTGAGTTTGCGTTTATGGGCATCCAGTGCCTCAACGTGTCTTTCGTTAGCCTTGCGGTTGAAAGCTGCTTCCCTTTCTGTTTTCTCCCGGTCTTCGGCGCTTTTGTTGAGGTCGCGGGCCAATTCAACGCAGATTCTCGTCGGCTTGCCGTACAAACGCAGATAGGCATTGGCAGTCTTGCGAAGCTGGTTCATTGACACATGAACGACCGGGTTGGGAATACGGCCAAGACGGGCTTCGTCCCGGCTGCCGGGGTCGCCATCACCTCCGACGCACCAGCCCTGCAGAATTTTCCCGTAGTACGGTAGGCGATCACAACGGGGAGGTGAGGGGTCCAACTGTTTAAATCCGGCGCGTTTTTCCGCCTCATGGTTCGAGATGACGTGCGCCTTCAGTTCAGCCAATAGTTTGCTGGTCGCCGTTCGGCCGGCTGCGGAATAGGTTGCTGGCAAACGGGCATTCGAGAGCGCTTTAATGACACCTGCTTCAAGGCCGAGCCCACGTAATTGACCGTGCAAGACATCCACATCGTCTTCAGTACGGACAAGTTCGGCGATTCTTTCGCGCATCGCTTCTTCGAAATTCCGCCATTCTTCAAGTGCGTCCGCCCTTTGCATGGCGGCAGCCAACGGATGGCCCTGAAGCCTACCCGCTGTTTTCCTTCCAGTGCGAGAGATATCCAAACTGGTCATGTCAGCCAGCGCATCCCGCCCCAGACCGAGCTCTTTTCTTACCTCGCCGGCGGTCAGGTCCTTACCGTCCAGCAGCCGCGACACAAGACGATCACGCTGCTCCCTATTTAGAGGCCTGTCCGGTTCCGACCGCTTGGATATCAGACGCAGGTTGTTGACTTCCTCGAAAATACGCTTGCGCTGGAATAGGTCGCTGCCACGCGGCAGTCGGGTCTCAATATCGCCGTACGCATCATGGACTCCGTAGCGGCATTTGCCGATGGACTGTTTCTTCGGTTCGGCTTCCTCGAAAACTTTTGCCACAAGGTTTTTGCAAACGTTATCCGTCAGCGCTTCGTGATGGCTATGCTGGGTTTTCAGCAGGGCATCAAGTTCCGCCTCGACCATGCTACGAGTAAAAACCGGCATCCCTTCCCGGTTCTTTTTCAGTCGTGTCGTTCCCGTCTTGCCAGCCTTGTCCATAAGCAGTTGCGAGGGGTGGGCAGCGCCGTCAAGTTTCAGCTTCGTACCCAGCGCCCTCAGTTCGTCCTTGGTTGTGTTGGCAGTCTTCGCCATAGACTGGCGTTCCTTGGCGTTCTTTTTCTGTTGCGTAGCATCGGCCTTGATTTCGTCCTTGAGGCCGCGCGTCAGGCGTTGGCCGCGGTTCTTAGCGATATGCAGAATGGCGCGGGCTAAATCACCTGAAGTCAAAGGCTCTGACAGGCCATGTGCTCGCAACCGGACACGAGAGGTATTTTTTCGGGGCGAGCCATCGGACTTTACATCATCGGTTAGATCGGGATGCGCACATTCATTGTCAAAGCAGGGGTCCAAATCAAACAATCGTATGAGATCGCCCCGCAAAGCCTTTATTCGGTTAGCGTGCCGCTTATTTTGAGTTCGTATCGACTTATGCCGCGTGCGCTCGGCACCGCCCGTGGGTGCGGAGTAGACGAGTGCGACACCATCTATCAGTCTTGCAGGACGATCCTGCGCATCCAATTCGATGATCGCAAAACCAAGGCTGCCGACGCCGACATCAATACCCCATCCGATTTTCATAGAATCCCTTTCAGCCTGAGTCTCGGCTGTATGTGCCAAACACATGTTGACCTTCGAGCAATCTTGGCATATGTATTCGTGGAGCAACTACAGTAAGATAGCCTTTGCAAAAAGGCTATTAGACAAATATGGGGAGGAGCAAAGGCTTCTCCCCTTTTGCCGCCAAAAGACTTTTTAGCTTAGCTTTCTCACTCCTGTAAGAGCCTGTTCCTGAAGTCTCGTGTGGCCTCGGGCTGTGGTCCCCTGTCGGGAGTTTGGAGACCGACGCTGGAGCATACCATGGCCTGGAGCGCGGCCACCCAGGCGCAGCATGGCCGGGCGCATGATGATCGACAAGACGATCTGACGGACGCGGCGTTGGCGCTGATCGCCCCGCTGAACCGGCGGTCGAACAAGGCGCCGCCTGTCGGAAGAGCCGGGTCTCCGGCGGGACTTCATTCATCGCGTCTGTCGCGCCTTCGTCCTCTATCCGGACCCCCCGGAGAAGGCGCTGGTGCTTTGCGGGG
>JAPOSK010000220.1 GCA_026709725.1 Paracoccaceae bacterium
CAGGTAATAATCTGTAATGGAAATTTTCCACGCATCCGGCTCCACAAAGACATAGCCGCTGGCCAGCGACTTGATCTCTGCCAGGAGCTGGACCATCTCAGCCCGGGTGACCGTATCGGCTAGGGCTTCGGCAATTGCCCTCCTGATCAGGACATCAATGATTGGTCCCTGCAAAACAATCCAGACCAGAACGAACGGCAGCGCTGTGACCAGTGTCACCAGGAGGGAATGGGTCGCGTGATAGGTCGGAATGGAGTGCATGCGACCCCTGTCGACCAGCATCCTGCGCGCGCTGCCATAGTTCCAGGCAAACCCGATCATCGCGAGAAGGATAACCGATCCGAAAGCAATGAGAATCAATATGCCGCCCTCAGATAAAAACCGACAGACGGCTGTTGTTCCGCCTGTCAGCGTGGATGTCAAGAGCAGGTTCGGTGAAACCGGATTATTTGGCGGATATGGTCACGCCATTAATGACCGCATCCTGCAGCATGCTGCGCTGGTCATCCGGCAGGGACACAAGACCGCGCTCCGAAAGATAGCCATCGGGAGCCAGTGCCTCCTCGGACACATATTCCTCGATGAACGCCTGCAGATTTGGAATCACATTCCTGTGGGCATTCTTTGTGTAGAAATACAGCGGGCGGGAGACAGGGTAGGATTTATCGCCGATTGTTGCCGCATCCGGCTCAATGCCATTGATCTTCACAGGTTTCAGCACATCGAGATTCTCAAACAGGAATGAATAGCCAAAGATGCCCATGGCGGTTGGATCCTCAGCCAGACTCCTGACAATCAGATTGTCATTTTCACCGGCTTCGATGAACTGACCGTCCACCCGCATGCGACTGCAGTTTTCCTTGATCCAGTTTCCATCAAATCCACCATTCCTGACATAGTCGAGCGCCTCACAACCGGCATGCATGGCCAGCTCGACAAATGCATCCCGCGTCCCGGATGTCGGCGGGGGACCGTAAAAAAGGATGGGCTGGTCGGGCAGAGACGGATCAATGTCAGACCACCTCATGTTCGGATTCTTGACCATCTTGCCATCGACGGGAACCCTGTCGGCCAGTGCCAGATAGACCTGTTCAAGAGTGAGATCCCACACGCTGCCAGATTCCCGTGAGATCGCGATCGAAAGCCCATCAAAGCCAATGAGCGCTTCGGTGATGTCGGTCACGCCGTTCTCCTGGCATTTCGCATGTTCTGAGGATTTCATGGCACGCGATGCACCGGTGATATCCGGATGGCCGGCACCAATGCCGGCACAGAAGAGTTTCATGCCTCCACCGGTACCGGTCGACTCCGGCACAACTTCCGCACCCGGATTCATGTTCATGAACTGTTCGGTCACGGCCTGGGTGTAGGGAAAAACTGTTGATGAGCCAACAATCATGATATAGTCCCGCCCGGCTGCAGGAGCCACAAGCATCACACATCCCACGGCGGCAACCACCGCCTTGCCAAAAAATCGTATCATCGGGATCTCCCCTCATTCAGTTACAGACACTGGCGTTTCAGTTCGCCGCAATCCATATGCGGCGCGAATGCAATGGTTTTGCAATGAAATTGTAAAAGTCTTGTGAAATTGATCCATCCAGCGCCCGGCTCACGCAATTGGCATTAATCACAGGATATCCTATAGACCCAAGCCGGACCCTTCAGCGGAGAGGTGCCGGAGCGGTCGAACGGGGCGGTCTCGAAAACCGTTGTGCCCAACTGGGCACCCAGGGTTCGAATCCCTGCCTCTCCGCCATCCGGGAACAGAACCATGAATGTCGATTGCCGCCGATCCTTCGCTCTTTGAGGCAGCCTACACTTTGATCCGGCAATGCATACTTCGCTTTCGCCCACTTCGACGCGTTGCCAGAGAATGCTGCACTTTGAGTGCGGCCGTCACGCATATGGTGCCGCTTGCGGTCTTGCACCCATGCCCGCCTCCCGGGTGCAAGAAAGCGCGGACATCGGTCCGCTCCGGCCCCCACAGGGTACATGCCGGGGCATGAAAAGCGGGGGCAAGATTGCAGTCAAGTTCTACAAGCCGAGCTGGGCTGCTTCCGTCTTCGACTTCCACATTGTGTCCGGGTCCCGAGCAGCATGTTCATCTCTTCTTCAGGCCCGGGTTTGATTGAAGGCATTTTGCTGTCAAATATCCTCCTAAACAGGTGAAATCCAATACTATCGCCATGCAGTGATATTGCCGTGCCCGCGTAATTGTTATATGTTAACATTACAGATTGATCAAAAATGCAAAACCATAGGTTGGCAGATGTCCGTTTCACGTGCAAAAAAGCAACAAGCCGAAGGCAAAATCAATCAGGCGGGCCAGGCGGGCCGTCTCCTCGCCAAGCCGCTTGGTGGCTGGATTGTGACATTCCAGGCGGCTATCGTCATGAGCGCGCCTGCGCTGGCCGAGCGGCTGGGTGTATCCCGGAACAGTGTCTACAGTTCGATCCAGAACGAACAGGCCGGCACAATTTCCCTGAACCAGCTTGACAGGATAGCCGAGGCCATGGGTGGAAAGCTCGCTTACGCCATCATCCCGCGCGAGGGACCGGTGGAAGAGATCGTCATGATCCAGGCTCGCAGGAAAGCCAAACGCATCATCCAGCGCACACGCGCGCACATGGCCTTGGAAGAGCAGACCGAGGGCCTGCGCAGCCAGGAAGAGATGATCGAGGAACTGGCCAGCGAGATGGTGCGCGAAATGCCCAAGGACTTCTGGAAGTGAACCTTGAACTGCACGAACCAACCGGTGTAACTCCACTGACACGCGACGAGATGCTTGGCCTGAAGGCCAGGCACATCACCACACGCGGAGAGCTGAACGAGTTGGAGGGTGAAAACATCATTGAGGGTTTGACCTGGCTGGACCGACGGCCAAAGTCTTTTGATATCCTGACCGATGATTCCGCCCGTGAATCTCACAAACGTCTGTTCGGCCAGGTCTGGGATTGGGCGGGCATCTATCGCCAGACCGAGAAGAACATCGGTGTGCAGGTTTGGTGCATTTCGACTGAGATGCGGATCTGTCTCGAGGATGCCCGCTATTGGCGCGAAAACAGCACCTACGAACCCCTGGAAGCCACCGCACGCTTCCACCACAAGTTGGTCTGGGTCCACCCCTTCGCCAATGGCAACGGACGCTGGGCAAGGATTGCAGCGGACACCTATTTGACCACAATTGACAAGGATATCTTCCTCGATTGGTCGGGCGGCGGGACGTTGACAGCCAACAGCGAGCACCGTGCACGGTACATCGCGGCCCTGAACGCCGCTGACGGTTCTGAATTTGGACCATTGATTGAATTGGTCAAAGAGATTGCGAGGTAGATTCAGCACCAGAAACTCCGCGATCCTGTATGGCCAGGCCGACAACGGACTGGACGGTGGAGCCCGGGATGACTTGCCTGGCCCGGTGATCCGCCTGTCCCAGACAACACTCCCGGAGCGGGAACCCCCAAGGGTGCTGCTCAAGACCGCGAGCCTTTGGCTGGCCGGACCTTGTGCTGCTGTCTCCACAGCATTTCTTCCTTGAAATCCGCGTACCCCCCCTGTATAGTTCCTTCCCGATCATTCCCGGCCCGGAGGAGACGGACCGTGATGGGGAGCCTGACCGGGATATCTGTACAGCTGGCGGCACCCGATCGGGAACGCCCTGGCGAATGCGGGGCGTTCCGGGGGATTGGGATGCGGGCAGGCGGGGGTGGCGGGCGTCCCGGCCTTCATTGATCGGGTGGCTGGCGTGATGGCGGCGCGGTGGGTGTCAACAGGCCCTAAACAGCCCTTATCAGATACACCAGGGGCGGGGCGGCCCGCCTCTTCCTAATTTCTTCTTGCTTGTCCTGTCTCCTGTGATGTATGCAGGGAAGTCAGCATGCCAATTCTCCCGATGACGCCACAGGAGACCTCCCATGGAAAAATCGGACATTCGCCCCACTGTCCGCCTGAAACCCAACTCGTATCAACCGGGCGGAGCCGAACTGGGTGAACCCGTTATCATCCGTGGGAAGGATGGATCAATCCCATCAACGGCAGAACCGGCCCGGGTCGCCCTTGCGGCCCATGGCCACCACGGAAGATGGTGACGCGTAATTCGATCCAGGATTTTCGGCTGGCGATTCCGGCCGGATCTTCTGATCGGGCAAATTGGGATTTTGGTATATAATCCCCATAAAATGAAGGAGCGGCACTGTGTCTGCGACAACGAGATTTCCGCCCGCGAGTTTTGGACATGCATCATTGCAGTAACGGGTGTGATTTCGGCAGCAGTGGTATTCACATGGAATTTCATGGCAGAGGCTCAGGAACTCGAATTGAAGCAGCGGGAGTTGTCGACCATAGCGGAGGGAATTTCTGAGCAGGTA
This sequence comes from Paracoccaceae bacterium, assembly GCA_026709725.1. GTDB lineage: Bacteria > Pseudomonadota > Alphaproteobacteria > Rhodobacterales > Rhodobacteraceae > MPNP01. The sequence continues at coordinate 4,371 of JAPOSK010000220.1, forward strand.
AAGATGAACACTGCCCAGATCGAGATGAACACTGCCGCGTTGACCGCTCTTGCGGGCAACGTGAAGGATCTAACCGGCCAGATTCAGATCCTTCAAGATAATGTTGTTCTTCTTGTTTGTCTGCAAGAACCAAGCCATTCCGTTTGCGAGGAATAAGGTCAAGCCGAACCCAAGTGGCCCACCTGTTGTGCCGCGATCCCCAACATGAAGATTATGTAAGCATTTGTTTGAGCGCATCAACTGCAATTGGGGATTATGCAATCTCCCTTCATTGGTGTCGCTGCCATGAAGTTCCGGGTTTCCTGAAGCGATTGGACGACGGCCTGCGATCCCAATCCCATGGCATTTTGTGCGGAGCAGGCCTGTGCCATTCGTACACAGTCCTGTGGTGTCATCTTGAGGTGGAGTCCGATGGCAAAACCGGCATTGAAGCAATCACCGCATCCGCATGTGCAAGCGACATCGATGTCATAGGCCGGAATGGCAAAAGAGAGACCTTCCTGATCCCTGTAGAGGGCACCATCGGCACCGAGGGTCAGCACGACGGCCCTGACCCCCTTCTGCAAGAACAGATCACACACCTGATTGAAATCGGTGAGCCCGGACAGCGCCATGGCCTCCTCTTCCGATGGCATGAAATAGTCAGTGTAGGGCAAGAGGGGTTCCACGAGGCGGAAATCCTCCTGACTGGCCGCAAAAACATCAAGCGTCGTCCGGCACCCCCGATGATGGGCCTCCCGCAGCAGCTCGGCGGTCCGGCCCTGATCCATGGCATCCATCAGCCCTACCCCACCCACATGCAGAATTCGTGTATCCAGAACAGATTCAATCTGAGCGTCTGTGACATAGAATGCACCGGTTGCTCCTTTGCGATGCAGGGCGGGACGGGCACCGTCAGGCCGCGTGGTGACAATTGAGGAAGAGGTTGCGGTGCCCGCGGTGCGCTCCATGTTTTCGGTGTTGATGCCAAAATGGTTCAAACGCTGGATCACCCAATCGCCCATGTCATCGACGCCGACACCGCCGACAGCCTGGACTGACAGACCGTGTTTTGCGGCCACGATGGCAGCGCTGCCGGCTGCCCCGGAAACGGCGAGAGCCATCTCGTCGATGAAATACGTGTCACCGCCAGGGGGGATGGCATTCACCGGGCGGCCAAGGCAGTCAAATGTGTAGAAACCCACCGATGTGTAGTCAAACGTCATGACTGCCGTATCCTCTGCCCGGATTGTGCATCGAAGAAATAGAGATGGTCGGTATCGAACGCGATTGTTTCCTGAGCGCCAAGTTCAGCCCGATAATCGCGGGATGCCTTGATTTCCATGGTCCCGCATCCAGCCTTCAGGGTCAGAAAGGTGATGTCACCTGTGGGCTCAACGCCAAAGACCTCACCAGTCAGATTGTGTGCGGATGCACCGGATTTGACGACCGAACAGTCCTCCGGCCGGACACCAAGTGTGACGGGGCCCTCCGTGTCAATGTCAACATTCTGAACCTCCACATTGTCGGCATGAAATCTGCCGTGACTGATTTCACCATTGATCAAGTTCATCGGTGGAGCGCCGATGAACGACGCAACAAAAGCGTTTGCAGGATCCCGATAGATTTCATCGGGGGTGCCGATCTGCTGGATTGTCCCGCCGTCCATGACCACGATTCGATCAGCAAGGGTCATGGCCTCGATCTGGTCATGGGTGACATAAACCGTGGTAATCTTCAGATGTCTCCGCAGACGCTTGATCTGGACACGCATCGCCTGCCGGAGCCTGGCATCCAGGTTTGACAGGGGCTCGTCCATCAGAAACACCCGCGGTTGACGCACGACAGCCCGGGCCAGTGCAGCCCGCTGGCACTGCCCCCCAGACAGGGCCGCGGGCTTTCGGTCAAGAAATTGACCAAGTTCGACCATGTCAGCCGCTTCGCGCACGCGCTGGTCATGCGTGCCCCTTGGTATGTTCCGCATGCGGAGGGGGAAGCGGATGTTTTCATAGATCGACATGTTGGGGTACAGTGCATAGCCCTGAAAAACCATCGCAACATCCCTGTCTCGTGCGTCGACATCATTGATGATCTGGCCATCAACGGTGATCTCGCCCTCTGTCGGCTCCTCAAGGCCGGCGATCATGCGCAGCGTGGTGGTCTTGCCGCAACCGGAAGGTCCAAGCAAGACGAGCAGCTCCTCATCGGCAATATCGATAGTGGCATCCCGGACTCCCCAGATGGTGTCCCATTTTTTCTGGATGCCCCTGAGTTGAATATGAGCCATGATCCCTAACCCTTGATAGCGCCCATCGTCAGTCCGCGCGACAGGTGTCGCTGGATTGCCGCAACCACGAGGAAGACGGGAACAAACGCAAGAAACGCCACCAGGGCGATCGCATTGTAGATCAGGCCATCCGAGCCACCGGTAAAGTTGGCCAGCGCAACCGACAGTGTATAGGCATCAGGTGTTGATGCGATGAGCAGCGTAAAGAGGAACTCGTTGATCGCAAACACCATGGCGATCACCGCGGCCGTAATGATGCCGGGGCGGACGGCGGGAATTGTGATCTCCCACAGAATCCTGAGATCGCCCGCACCGTCAATTCTAGCGGCATCTTCAATCTCCTTCGGGATGTCAGTCATGTAGGACCGGATGATCCATGTCACGATGGAGAGATTGATGGCAGCATAAATCAGCATCAGGGCCCAGATTGTATCCAGAAGTCCCATGTTCCGGAACAGGAAAAAGATCGGGATCGCGACGATGGCCGGTGCCATCATGCGGGTTGAAGGGATATAAAAGCCGATATCCTCTTTACCCTTGTAGTCGTAGCGGGCGAGGGAATAGGCAGCAGGGATGGCCAGAGCCAGATCAATCGCAACGGAGCCAAAGATGGCAGCCACCGAGTTGCGGAGATATTTTGCCATCGGCCAGTCCGACCAGATCATGTGCCAGGCATCAAGCGACAGCGTGGGAAGGTATATGGGCCGGGCAGTGATGATCTCTGTTCTGGGTCGGAAACCGATCGACAGGAACCAGAGGACCGGAACAAGGCAGAAGAGGGCCCAGGATCCCAGGATGAGATACCGGATGAAAAGGTTGTCACCATTTGTGCGCCGGACCGTCATCACAACTCAGCCCCGTGCAGACCTGCAAGCCGCTCCCGTATGCAGGCAGCAACCCCATCCCTGTCAGATTCCGGGATCCCGGTCCTGATCGCCATCTCAATCAGATCATCATGCCGAAATCCCCTGAATTCCAGAACGCGGCACCGGACCCCGTCGCGGATGACGTCCCGATAGGCGAGCGCCGCCTTGTTCGGGATCTCGATTTCTGCCCGAAGCCCATGGTAATTCCCTGCTGATTCCAGATCGGCATCGATGAAGACTTCGCGCAACAGCGAGACATTGTTCAACTCATTGATGCCGATCAGCCCGTCGATGCAATCCCGGTCATCCATTTTCAGGAATGACATGGGCGCAAGACCGGATTTCAACAGTGGAATGTTGGATGCGATCCGCGATGTCCGCTTGTTGATATACGCAAAACCCACAGATACGGGATATGAATGAGAAGGAAGAAGGCCTGCTCGAAGGGGTCTGTGATCTCCGAAGTCTTGTGAAGAAGGATGTCAAACTCCTCAGCGATCGTGACTGCGTCATCAGGTGGCTGATAGCTCGAATGCGAGATTGCCACCGGCAGGGCTCGGAGCCGGTCGGACAAGGCCGGGTCAGCCAGCAGCCGGTTGTGGTCTGTTCGAGGCAGATACCATGTTTTTCCTGGCACATAGGCATCGATGAATGTGTGTCTGTAAGAGACGGTCCGGCGACGATGATGCGGGATGGACAGGCGCGTGCGAACAATTGCAGGGTCTGCAATCTGATACCGGGCCGCCCGGCCCGGCCCCCTCCCCGAGACATCGACCTGCCCCGCATCAACGAGCCGCTTTGTGGCGCGCCAAACGGTCGTTTCGCTTATATCCGGCGCAGCAGCCCTGCGAATGGCATCGCGCCCGGAGTCAGGATTCCGGGCAATGAAATCAAGGATCTTTTGATCTAAGGGCTTCATGAAATGATTATCCATATGATTTGGAATGGTTTTCTATGGAAATCAAGATTTCGTTGCAGCAAAAATGAAACGATTTTCCAGTTCCTGGACGGCTGTCATGGATATCTGTTTCGGGGGATGGGCAGGATGCCTGCGTATCAGGATGGGACTGCGGGTGAAACACCGGGTCGGTCCCTGCGGATTTCATCGGATTCTGCACAGGAAGGGAGCGGATCTCATGCCCGGATGCATCGTTGTCATGTCAGATGACAACTCCCAACCGGCGGCAGACGGTCCCTTGATCAGAAGATTGTTCCGGGGAGCCAGGTTGAGAGGGCCGGAAACTGGAAGACGAGGTACATGCCGAGGATCTGGAGAGCGATGAAGGGAAGAACGCCACGATAGATAGCGGTGGTTGTCATGTCTTTTGGGGCAACGCCTCGCAGATAGAAGAGCGAAAATCCAAAGGGCGGGGTCAGGAAACTTGTCTGCAGGTTGATGGCGATGAGCATGCCGAGCCAGATCGGATCGTGCCCCATCACGATCAGCTGGGGGGCGACCAGCGGCAGGACAATGACAGCGATCTCCACGAAGTCCAGAAAGAAGCCAAGGATGAACAGGAACACCATGGTGAAGACCAATGCGCCGGTGGCATCGCCCGGGAGCCGGGCGAGAATCGTGACAACGCGCTCTTCGCCGCCGAGACCAATCAACACCAGTGAAAAGAAGCCTGCGGCAAGGATCGTGGCAAAGATCATTGCCGTCATGGTCAGGGTTGATGTTGCAGACTGGCCAAGCACGCCTGTCCTGAGGCCTGAGCGGGCTGCAGCAAGGATGGCGAGGATGCCGAGAGCGATCAGGACACAATAGAACAGGGCCAGAAGGTAGGCGGATGCCTCCACCGCTTCCCTTTGCAGCCTGACCGGAAACGCTCCCGATACGATAAAAGCCAGCACCAG
>JAPOSK010000420.1 GCA_026709725.1 Paracoccaceae bacterium
CCTTTTTCCGCCGCTCAAAACCGGATCTTATGTTCCCCCAGATATCGGGCTTGATGTTCTGCGAACGCATGATGGCGTATTGCTGGATGAAGGTGATGACATTGTTCGCGATCCAGTAGAGAATCAGGCCGCTGGCGAATTGACCAAGCATGAACATGAACACCCATGGGAGCCAGGCGAAGACCATGGCCTGGGTCGGGTCCGTCGGGGCCGGGTTCAGTTTCTGCTGCAGCCACATTGAGATTCCGAGAAGAATGGGCAGGACACCGAGTGAGATGAGCGAGACCAGACTGCCGGGATCCGGGGTTCCCCAGGGCAGGGCACCAAAGAGATTGAGAATCGATGTGGGATCGGGTGCCGAGAGATCATTGATCCAGAAGATAAACGGGGCATGGCGCAACTCGATTGTAACGAAGATCACCTTGTAGAGTGAGAAAAAAATCGGGATCTGCGGCAGGAGTGGCAGGCAGCCGGCGGCAGGATTGATTTTCTTTTCCTTGTACATCGTCATCATCTCGGCCTGCATGCGCTTGCGGTCATCGCCGACCCGTTCGCGGATCTTCTCCATTTCAGGCTGGAGTTCCTTCATCCGCGCCATTGAGACATAGGACTTGTAGGCCAGCGGGAAGAGGAATGCCTTGATGATCAGCGTCAGACAGATGATTGACCAGCCCATGTTGCCAATGATGCTGTTGAGCCAGTGCAGGACAATGAAGATCGGTTTGGTCAGGAAGAAGAACCAGCCCCAATCAATTGAGTCAACAAAGCGCTCGATTCCATACCCCTGTTCATAGGCTCGAATCTGACTCCATTCCTTGGCACCGGCGAAGAGCCTCGAGACAGTCGAGGCAGCTGATTGGGGATAGACCTCGATGACCGGCAATCGGGTTTCCGTCTGGTAGATATCCCTGGTTTCCGAGTATTTTGTCACGGCTGTGAAGCGCTGGCCGGGTTCGGGAATCAGCGTCGTCATCCAGTACTTGTCAGTAAAGCCGATCCAGCCGTTTTCCTGGACATCAATCTTCTGGAGATTGGCCTGCTCCTGGTTGTCATGGTTGAGTTTCGGAACCTTGGAATAGTCGATCTCGTGCAACTCGCCATCTTTCATTCCGACCACGCCCTCGTGCAGGATGAAGAAATTCTGCTGGTCTGCCGGCTCGCCATGACGTGCAATGATGCCATAGGGTGCGAGCCGCACGGGAATGTTGCCGCCATTCTGAACCGATTGCGTCACCGTGATCATGTATGCAGAATCGATTGAAAGGGTTCTCCGGAAAGTCAGGCCGGACCCATTCTCCCACACGAGCGCAACAGGATTGCCCGGGGCAAGTCTTTCGCCGCTCTCGATCTGCCAGACTGTATTGGCATTCGGCACATCTGCAAAATCCAGTGCACCGGCCGGTGCCCAGCCATGGAGTGCATAGTAAGCATGGTCCTGACCGGCAGGAGTCAGAAGATGGACGATATCAGAATCATCCGCAAGGGTTTCCCGGTAATCCGTCAGTGAGAGATCATCAATCCGGCCGCCAAGCAGGGAAATTGATCCTGTCAGATGATCGGTCGCAACCGGGATCCGCTGAACTTCGGGCGCTGTGGAAACTGTCGTGCCCGGAGAAGGGGTTGATGCTCCCGGTTCAGGTGCGCCAGCGGCCGGCGGAGTCGATGCCAGGTCCGTGCTGACAGCGGGTGCCCCATCAACCTCGGAAGATGGTGGCGGTGCCTCCGGCGGGAAAATCAGGAACCAGGTCAGAACAACCAGGAAGCTGAGTGCTGTTGCGAGAATGAGGTTCCGGTTCTGTTCATCCATGACGCAAAGACCTGTTACAGCCGGGGAATACCGCCCCATCGAAGGTGACCCCGGGAGGGCGGCACTCAATCCGGAACATTGTCGATTCCGGATGCGCCCCAGGGGTGACAGCGCGACAGGCGACGAAGTGTCAGCCAGGATCCCCTGATGCCGCCATGACGACGGAGAGCTTCGAGGGCATAAGCCGAGCATGACGGCTCAAAGCGGCAATGGCCATGAGTGAAGGGAATCGCCAGCCCGCGGTAGATCCAGATGGGGATGGACAGCACAAATGCCAGAGGGCGCAATTGCGCAGCCTTGTCAGGATGTGCAGCGTCTGAACGGGAGGGACTCATCGCATCTCCTTGTGGGCCAGTCGCCGGACAGCGGTTTCAAGATCCTGAGTGAGTTTTGCGAAATTCCGACTCACTGTCCTGAAACGCAAACCGATCATGACATAGTCCCAGCCGGGAATTCCGTGGTGCGGCAGGACAATATCGGCCGCATGGGCGAGGCGGCGACGGGCACGGTTGCGCACCACGGCATTGCCGACCTTTCGTGAGCATGTGAAGCCAATGCGAATCAGTCCTTCCCTGTTGCACGCTGTCCGCCTGCGACCCTGCAGGATGAAACCCGGCGTTTGCCACCCGGCCCCCTCGGCAACGTGAAGGAAATCACGACGCTGCTTGATTCGTTCAAGCGATATTCCTGCCATATCGGGGGATGTGCTGCCCTCAGATGTTCCGGTGCTGTCCGTTGGAGTTATCACGGATGCAGACTCAGGCAGAAACCTGCTTTCTTCCCTTGGCCCGTCGACGGTTCAGAATCATGCGCCCTGACCGTGTGGCCATGCGGGCTCTGAAACCATGCCGACGCTTGCGGACACGATTGCTTGGCTGGAATGTGCGCTTCATCCCCTTGATCCATCTATTCCATGAAAGATGCACCCAATTAGCATGTTCATTGGCCGAGTCAACGCCCACATTGCACGGAAACAGGGAATGTCGGGATTGTCCGCAGGAGTTGTGATAGTGTAGAGGGACCCGGTGACCAACACTTGATGATGGAGGAAACAATGCAGACAGCGGAGACATCCGGATGAACGACCGCCAGATCCAGTCCGGCCTGAGTCTGAAGCGGCTTTTGCCGATCCTTGTCGTCGTCGCGGTCGCTGTTACCGGTTTTATACTATTGCGTGACTCCCTGACCTTCGAGACCCTCAGTGACAATCGCATGGACCTCATTGCCTATCGTGACGACAACTACCTGCTGGCCTCTCTGGTGTTTATCGGGATCTATGTCATCATCGTCACATTCTCCCTCCCCGGTGCTGCCATTGCATCACTCACAGGAGGATTTCTCTTCGGGCTTTTTCCCGGCACGCTTTACAATGTCCTGGCAGCGACAACCGGTGCCATGGCCCTCTTCCTTGCGGCACGGATGGGGTTGGGGGCTTATCTCGAAAACAAGATGGACGCGGGGAGCGCGACGGTTCAAAAACTCCGGAAGGGTCTGAAGGAGAATGAAATCAGTGTGCTGTTCCTCCTGCGGCTGGTGCCGGCTGTTCCATTCTTTGTGGCCAACCTCCTGCCCGCGCTCGTCGGCGTCAGATTCCGCAACTTTGTCTTGACGACCTTTTTTGGCATCATGCCCGGTGCGGCTGTATATACCTGGGTTGGCGCCGGACTCGGCGAGGTCTTCGAGCAGGGCGAGACGCCGAATCTTGGCATCATATTCGAGTGGCACATTCTGGGTCCGATCCTTGCTCTGTGCGCACTCGCTGCCCTGCCCATGATTATCAAGGCAATCAGAAAAAAGGATGGAGAGGTATGAGCCGGAGAGTCGACACGGATCTGTGTGTTCTCGGTGGTGGATCGGGCGGTCTTTCGGCGGCTTCGGGGGCAGTCCAGATGGGTGCCCGGGTTGTCCTGCTCGAAGGCGGCAAGATGGGCGGGGACTGCCTGAACTATGGCTGCGTTCCTTCCAAATCCCTGCTCGCTGCAGGCAAGCACGCGCATGCGTTGGGGTCTGGTGGTGAATTCGGCATTGCACCCGCACAACCGGATATTGATTTCGCACGAGTCAATGATCATGTCCATGATGTCATCGCCGGCATTGCGCCCCACGACAGTGTTGAGCGTTTCGAGGGTCTCGGTGTCCGGGTTATATCAGAGTATGGCCGATTTGCATCCCCGCGTACAGTGGTCGCAGGTGAGACAGAAATCAGGGCACGGCGTTTTGTTATCGCAACCGGTTCATCGGCTGTGGTGCCACCGATTCCGGGTCTTCAGGACGTATCGTATCTGACAAATGAAACCATCTTCTCGTTGCGTGAGGCTCCCGAGCACCTCATCATTATCGGGGCAGGGCCCATCGGTATGGAACTTGCCCAGGCCCATGCCCGACTGGGCAGTCGCGTCACGGTGATTGAAGGCCTGCGTGCACTTGGTCGGAGTCATCCCGAACACGCAAAACTGGTCGTCGAGGCCGTTCGGGCCGAGGGCGTTGCAATTCATGAAGGGGTCAGCGTCACCGGCGTGACTGCTGCCGATGGTGCGGTCAGCGTGACGACGGATGGTGAGGGAACCATCTCCGGATCTCACCTTCTTGTGGCGGTCGGGCGTCGACCCAACATTGATCGTCTGGATCTCGACCGGGCCGGAATCAGCTATGAAAGAGGCGGAATCAGGGTTAACCGGGGTCTCAGGACGTCCAACAGGCGCGTTTATGCCATTGGGGATGTGATTGGCGGTGCCCAGTTCACCCATGTGGCTGGATACCACGCAGGGATTGTTGTTCAGTCCGCGGTCCTTGGTCTCCCGGCCAAAGTGCGGGACGGTATCATCCCATCCGTCACGTATACAGATCCTGAAATCGCCGAAGTTGGTCTCAATGAGGAGATGGCGCGCGCGCGCTATGGTGACAGGCTGGATATTGTGAACACGGAGTTTGCGGGGAACGACCGGGCCCGGGCCGAACGGGTCACGGGTGGTGCGTTGTGCGTGTATGTTGTGAAGGGCAGGCCGGTGGGCGCGGCTATGGTTGGTCCCCATGCAGGAGACGTCATCCAGATATGGTCACTGGCAATCGCAGCCGGAATCAAATTGTCCAAGGTGGCGGGCATGATCGCGCCATACCCAACGCTTGGCGAGATCAACAAAAGAGCTGCAGGGGCTTTTTTTGGTGAACGCCTTTTTGCCAGCAAGGCTCTCAAGCGAATCGTGCGCCTTGTCCAGAAACTCCCCTGAGGTCCCGGATTTGCCTCCGAATCGAAACATTCATCTTCGCTGACCGGATTCTTGACCGGGACATGACATGCGGAAACAGCTCTCGCTATCCCTGTCAACCCTGATCTACACAATCACGTTGACGCTGATCATTCAGCTTACATATGTCGTGTTTGCCATCTCGGTCATCCAGCGGTCCCAGTTCGGCTCGCTGGCCGAATTTTCCGTTGGCATCCTGTCTGCAGCCTATGCCGTTCCGGGACAGGCGACATCCGGTGAGACATTTGATGCCTTTTGCGCAGAGGGTGTTGAGATCGATGATGTTCTCATCGATTTCCTGAATGAGGCATTAATGACCCAGAACCAGTTCGAGAGTGATGGATCCGGTATCCTGACCCTGGCTTACAATTGTGCGAACAGGAAGGTCACAAGTTCTGAAAGCCCCGTGTTCATGGAGGGCGCGCGCGGCCCGCATATCAACATGGTCGGTGATGATGAAGGCGGGCTCCTGGACCTGCTCAACAGCCTCAAGCTTCTCTGGATTCTCTTCATTGATCGCACGAGTACAATCTACACGATTGAATACATGACCCCGGGGTCGGAGGCGACGGTCCTTTTGAGCTTTGACAAGGCTTACCTTGCTGAGGTCCTGATCAGACTGTTGAGCCGGTATCTCCTGGCAGCCGTTATTCTTGTCAGTCTGAACATACTCTTTGTCTTCTCCCTGGTGCGGTTTTTTGTCGCCAACCCAATCCGGCACTTGACAAAAAGTCTGCAAAGCCTGACCCGAACCGGAATCAGGTCACCTGCATCCCACCGCAGCAAATTCCAGTTTCAGGAAATCCATGAGGCCAATCGTGCCCTGGAATCGATCAGTGAGCTTCTGGAGTCACGTCGCGCCATTGAAGATCGCAAGGATGGCATGAATCACGAAATCCGCAATGACCTCCAGCGGCTTTACGGGCAGATCTTCCGTTTGAATCTATCAGAAAAAACCGAGCGCTTGCTGCACCTCTCACTTGACCGGTTAAGCAATCGTCTGGGCGATATCCTGGAATTTGTCACCTGGCAAAAGGGTGAACTGAAACAGGGCGCGATCAATCTGGCCGAAATGATTGACCGATGCGCCGAACTCACGATCGAGATCTGGCGATACATGGTCGATGATGAAACCAAACATCCGGTACTTGTCAGCACAGTCCCCGGAGACATCATGATTGCCTCGAACCGCGAGGCATTGCGGATCATCCTTGAGAACCTTTTCCGCAATTCTGTCGATGCATTCAACACCGAAAGCAAGGAAGAGCTGCGTGACTCACTCATGCGGGAGCTGGCTGAGACACTGGATGATGAAGACAGGCTCACCGCACTTCGTGAAAAAATGCTCACTGTCACCACTGGAGAGTGGGAACGTCAGATCAGGATCAGTGCAAGCCGCGAGAAATCGCATGTCCGCATAAGGATAACCGACAATGCCGATGGGATCCAGTTCAACCTGCGGGACACCATCTTCGAGCGCGGTGTTACCACCAATCCTGATGACAAGGCCCGCCGGGGAATCGGTCTGCTCTTCACCAAAATCCTGGTCGAGGATCTCGGGGGGACGATTGCCCTGCGATCAACCCGTCATCGTGACGATATCATGCGGGAATTGCTGAATCTTCCCCGGGACAGGGTTCAGTCGCTGACCCCGTCCATACTCAGGACGGGTACAACATTCGAGCTTCTGCTCCCGGTTTCCTGAGTTCCGATCAAAGCCCTTGATCAGGATTTCCGGACAGACAGACCGAGCGTCTCAACCGGGTGAAAAGATACCGCACAACAGGGTTCAGATTCACCCGGAACACCCCGGTTTCCGGCCCCTGTCACATCTTCGCATACGCATGTCGTGAGCAAATCCGGGTCAACCCATGCGCATCTGCAGGAGAGAATCCGGGGTAGCGGTGTGCCCCCGGGGCGTGATCCCCACATGGCGGACCCGGAACCCTGTCAGTCCCTGATCACGGATGATCCGCCAAGATCACATTGAACCCCAATCAGCGATCCGGCGAAACATCCGCCCCGTTTCCCGAATGGTTTCGCAGCAGCACCGGTCTGCGTCGCCGCCCGGGCCGCGACTCCACCCAATTTGCATGGCGAATCCCCCGGGTTCGTGACCCGGAATCAGGGAGAGGGCTCCCCATCAGACACCCCTCCCCGGAGGACAGCACGGGAAGATCTCCGATGACGCACCCGCATCCACACCACCCCCTGCCGGGACAGAAGAGGTTGCCACAGAAGAGACCCCCATCCTTGGCACGACACGCCACCAGCCCTCAATCATGACGACCCGGGACCCCGGCGGCCGTCTCCCGCATGCAGGAGACGGATCGTGTCGGTGATCCCAGGACACTGTTCGGGGAGAATCCCCATCGACATCGGATCCGCTGGCCGGGAGCGCCCGCCGCGATGCCGGGGGCCGGATGGCCTGCATGATTCCCAGTTCCTCTCAGGATGAGCGCGGACATACGAAACACCGGCTGACCCTCCCCCGTCCCGTGGGCACCCCCCAATCCGTCATGACAGGGGGCATCATCGCCGTGACCCTCCGTCATGATGGAGGGGTGCCGGGGACAGGAACACGCCGACACCGGGCCGGTCCCTGCGCAGTTCAGCCCGGACATCATGCCCGATCAATCACCCCCCATCATCATCCCGATGGCATCATCACGCCGGGCGGGCACCAGGTCCGGCATCCGGGCCCGCCACCCCGAGACCACCATTCCGGTGCGGGTGGCGATGCCGGCAGGGCCCGGACCCGGGAGAAGGGGCTGCCTGGGCCTCTCTGGATGACTGGGGGCGGGCAGGGTCATTGATGCCCTGCGCCAACGTCTCCGCCTGCCCGCATGCACTTCCCGGAAGGGGGGCGTACGGGCCCATGACGCGATCCGGTCCGTCATCGGCCCCATGGTCATGATCGCTCCGGGCCGCAACACCCGTGCCCGCATGGGTCCCGATGGTGATGAGGGGGCAGCGGGGAGTGCCAATGTCCCCATTGCGAGCGGGCCGGTCCGCCAACAAAACCCTCGTGGGTGTGCGCATGAAGCACTCCCTATGGAATGATCCGGGGATCCTTCGGAGGACCGGTGTCCCTGCCGTCCGGGCACCCCTCGCGTCGGACCGGTTTGATGCGGCTTGGGTCCCGGATGGCGGTGATGGGGCGACCGCCGGAGGCTGTTCAGTCAGCCAACGGCAACCGGGCCCGCCGGGCAAGGGCGGCCCGATTCGGTCGAATCGGGTCAGGAGCCGGGGCGCGTCGGGAGATGTCAGTGAAAGTCAGCCATGGGGGAATCACTCCCCTAAAACAACTTTCGACTTGAAACCCACCCCCATCCCCTGTAGTTCGTTCCTGGTCAGCCCGTCCGGTGGTTGACCTGCCGGGCTGGACACTGTCAGAGGAGGAACACACCAATGAAACATGTAATTATGTTGCTGTCCGCAATGCTGTTCGCCAGTGCGGGATGGGCTGCTACCTACACCCGCACCGAAGGTGCCCGTGTCGTTGTGACCAAGACTGTGTCTACAGGGGAGACACTCGCCTTGTCTACAGGGGATGCAGCGGATACAATCAAATTTGACGGCAGCGTTGATGATAACCCCGGAGATAAATTCAGAGTATACTTTATAAGCGGATGCCCAAGCCTGATTTCCGGTGATACTTGCAACGGTAACCTTACGTTCACGTCTAGTGGGCAGGTAAAAATCGGTATCCAGAGCATCGATAATGACTGCGTAAAACAGACAAGTCTTACGCTGACTTGGGTGAACGGAGACGATACCACAACCGATACCTATAATTTCGGTGACGATGATGGTCGGTCCGATTTTTGGCTTTCCCTGTTCCCGGAAGACACGAACGCCTGTTAAGGGGGAACATGATTTGCACAATTCTCTGGCCTGAAATCGAACACGAGCCAGTCTCCCACCATCACTGAACTGATGGATGGAGGGACTTGAGCCTGATCCGGGCATCCTCCGTCCCCTCCCGCCAGCCGCGAGGGGCGCCCCAAAGAGTCATCAGGCGAAGGGATCATCAGGAGGGGCGTGACGAGGATGGCGGTGCATTGCGCCCGGACCCGACGTCATGGGCGGCGGGCCGGCCCGGACGGGTGGGGACGGATCTCCCGGGTCTCTGCCGGGAGATCTCATCGGGACAGATGGGCACCCCGTCATCGGCAAGGTCGCGCCGGCCCATCTTCAGGACATCCTCCATGGCCCCTCCTTCCTCATGCTGGGTCGGGTGGCGCTCTGCCCGGTGGACTGCACCCGCACCGGATCAGCCAGGGCTTGA
>JAPOSK010000116.1 GCA_026709725.1 Paracoccaceae bacterium
GTCTCACTCTCAGAGGGCAAGGCAGGGGCCCGTGGGACGCAGTAGTGGACGCTCTCTATCCTCTCTCTGAAGGCCAAAGCGTGGGCGTTGATTGGGACGAAAGCTTGGACGTGGACAAGTGGACAGCCACCGAAGGCAACGTGAGTATGGCTCCAGCAGGCCGCCATCGGGAGCATGAGAATATTGGAACTTGGAAGCGTGTCAGCTAGCAGGCCGAAACACCCTTCGGGGTGTCAGTGCGTAGGGCGCACTCTGATGAGGCCATCAGTAATCTAGAACTATAGGAGGTTCACGAATGGTTGACTACGACAAGACCACACAAGAGATAGCAGCGATGGCGCTGTTTGAGTACGGGGGCCACTCGCTCCGCTCGGCGTTGAGCATCGCCGCCGCCGAATGCGGTTACGATGCTGCGGGAGCAGAGTACGAGCACGCTTTGGCCAAAGCCGTTGAGCGTAACGGCGAGTGCCGCCGAGCGGGTAAGCGGTGCTCAACGCCGGAGCTGCTTCGTTATCTTGTGGCAGGCAAACCGTCCGCCGAGCTGGTCGCTTAGGCCGAAACGCTCCCGATCGGGAGCGTCTGCGGATAGAGTCCGCACTGATGAGGCCATCAGCAACCTAGAACTAGGAGGTTCAACTATGAGAACACTGAGAGAGAACGTGGTGGATTTGCATCCCACAAACCCCCCACAATTCGCTTCGGAAGACGATGCCGAGAAATGGGCTAACGACCCTGCTTGGTGCGAGGAAGTGTCCACCGAGGACACCACAATTCAAGCGTGGGGGCAAGCGCTCGGCATGAGCGACAGGCTCATAGAGCTAGTGGACGCTGTGTGCAAAGCCAAAGACGCAGGCGTGACAGACGACACGCTCGCTCTGATAATCGCCATCAAACTAGAACAGGACATGGCGTGAGCAGCAAACGAATCGAAGACCCCGCCACGTGGGACGAGACTTGCGAGCTTGGTTGCCA
This sequence comes from Paracoccaceae bacterium, assembly GCA_026709725.1. GTDB lineage: Bacteria > Pseudomonadota > Alphaproteobacteria > Rhodobacterales > Rhodobacteraceae > MPNP01. The sequence continues at coordinate 973 of JAPOSK010000116.1, forward strand.
CGAAGAGTTCGACACTGTGCGAGCAGCCTACGGGCCAGCTCGCCGCCATTACCTCGCAGGCGTGCCATGCTGTAACATGGCCAAAGCGTTACGAACAGCTGCCGAGCGGCAGAAGTCGAACAGCAAACCTTCATGGCAGCATTGGGACGAGGGGCGCATCGGCATTGAGCCGCCACGTGCTCCACGCCCAAATGAGATAAGGAAAGCAGCGTGACACGCTACAAGAGCGGGAAGGGCCGCAGCGCCAACAATCAGAAGCGGCGCAAGCAAGGGGGGGGCGCAGCGTGGTATCGGCGCTAATAGCGGCAACCGTGCCCGCATCCGTAACGAGCTGGCGCAACGCCGTGACCGCAACTAAGCTGAAACGCAAGAGGTGAAGGCCGAGACAAAGTTTTGGTCACGACCCCGAAACCCCCTCCAAAGCGAGGGGGTTTTGCGTTTCGAAGAGGTGCTGCGTCATGCGCTTAGCAGACATCAAACTTGTTTCACGCCCTACCACTTCGCCGGTAGCTGCCAGCACGATAAGCCACTTCAAATCGCTTTCATGGCGCAGCGTGTAAACGTGCTTGTCTTTGGCCAAATGGTTCGTGTGAACCGTCAACGTGTGAGGCCCCGCAGGATGAAACGAGAGAGGCACAGCAGCCTCAAATAGCGGTTCTACGCCCGAACTAAACAAATGCTGTGTCATCGCTTCTCCATTCCAATTTTCAATTTTTTGCGTTTCGAACAAATTTTAAAAATCGACCCTTAAATACTTAACGCGGGTTGACGTGAGTGTTCAGTGAACAAGATTAACAGGGGTGTTGGGTCTATTGGGGGGACGTGTGTGCGAACCCACCGTGACACTCACCCGAGGTGAACCCTGTCTGTAACGCTCTGACATCAATGGCTGGGTGGTGGGAGGGTAATTCAATTTTTCGATTTTTTCAAATCCGCCAACAAACTTTTTCTCAACAATCCTGTGACCTGCTCTTATGCGACCCGTTAAACGAGGCAACCCCCACCGAAACCGGTGAGGGTTGCCAGCACGTTAATCCAACTTAGAAAATAGCTTCGTAACGCAATCTCCTTTCTGTAGTGGGCCGTCCCCTTAGCTGCCGTCCTCGCTGTCGTCTTCCAATTCCAAGACGATTAGAGCGACACAGAACCCCGCCCAGAGGCCCAAATGGTACTGCGATTGAGGCGCATCGTAACCTTCGGTGGCCACGTGGCGTTCGTACCGCTCCCACGTCTTGTCACGCCGCTCTTGGAGCTGCTCCACGACCGTCCGAGCTTGCACTGTTTCACCCATTAGAAAGGCTCCTCATCTGCTTCGTACTGGCCAGTGTCATGCTCCACGACCGCAATCGTTTCACTGTTTTCTTTTTCTTCCACTTTCGCAGCGCCCTCGGCTTCCTGCTCATACTGAGCGGTGAGCCCTAAGCATTGAGCCGTAGTCATCTTCCGAGCGTCCGCTCTGCTATACGCCCCGTTGCTCGCTTTCTCTAACGCCGCCGCTTGCCGTTCGGTGACTTGGTAGCTGCGAGTTGTTGTGCGCCGCCCGTTAGCTTGCTTAGCTTGCTTCGTTTGCTTAGCTTGGCCACCGTTGGCATCCGCAGGCATGATTTCGTAGGGGGAGCTGCTTAAGTCGTTGTCAGCTATCGTCAACACGGGAGCGAGGAGCTGGTGCAACGCCCGCACCTTAGCTCTTGTTTCCGCCATTGATTGCATAGCGTGCCATTCCGTCCACCGTGCCCGTGTAGACCCGTCACGTCCGAACGTGGTTTCACCCGCCGAACACACCCCAGCACTCCGCACGCTCACCCCATCGCTGCGAGTGACCACGCAAACAGCACGAGCCATCGGAGCTTGGCTGAGCGGGTCAGTGGTGGGTTCCAAATGCTCGCAAGTCACGGACACTTGCATCAACGCTGCTATCTCGCTGAGAGGCTTCAAAGTGACGTGGCGACCCTTGCCGATGGTCACGACCGCACCGTCACGAGCTAGAGCTGCTTTCGCATACTCTGCGAGTGCGTTGGTGTGCTCCGACAGTTCCACCAAACTCGGCGGCTGCTCAGCACGGGTGCCGACAATCTCGGCGGTTTGCGGGTTAACAACTAGTTCAGTCATTTACGACCTCCTTTGTGTTTGTAGATTGATGTCAACCTACCATGACACTGAGACAGTTACGGCAACTGTCACGGCGGCGAGGTACTGTGCTAGCAATCTACAAACAGGAGGAAACATGGCCATCATGCTTGAAGGTCTCACAATCATCCAAGCAGGCCCCAAAGTGTGGTACTGCTATTCCGCTTACCCAGACAAGCACCGCCGGTGCTACTCCATCGTCCAAGAGAAACGCAAGAAGCGGTGGTGGGTGATGCTCACAGACAAGAACCATTTGTGCATCGGTATTCTCAACACTATGGAAGAGGCCATGAACTACGCCGCCGAGCATTACCAAGCCAACACGGAGCAGCCATGAACAAGCCGGAACCTATGAACATGGCCAAAGAAATAGCCTCCCATCTTGGTGTGACAACCGAAACAGGCCAGCACGTCTGGCAGCTAATCATGGCGGCAATCACGTACACGAGCGCAGTGATGACCAACGGCGACCCTGCTATCACCCAGACGCTGATGGACAAGTTCCCAGACGAACACAAACCCATCATTGAAATAGTGATGCACGTGATAGTGCAAAGCAAGAAACGAGCAGACACGATGGCGCACCTACACTCCCGCAGGAACTAACGCCATGAACTCACCATGCGGTGTTTCCCCCATAGGCATCAAAGCAGGCGTTCGTGTGCCCGCCACAATGCAACAAGACGTAGTGCAGCGTGCAGCCGTATTACGGGAAGCATTAGAGCAGCGTGGAATGCTGGACGAAGACCGTGAACGTCACTGGTTGTATCTAATGGTTTGGCCTTCTTACACCCGCTCTTCTTGGTATGTCGGTGAAACGAAACAGCACCCATCACGCCGCAAAGGGTGGAACCCCCACGTGGAGTCCATGCTGAAACGGTTCGTGACAGAGCGCTACTACTTCCCTGTGAAGTGTGCGGAAGCCGAAGGCGTGGCTTACGATGCGATGCGTGACTACCGCAAACGGCGCAAGCATAGAGCGGTGTCGTTGAATTACGTGGCGTGCGTGAAGGGACGAAGTAAGTACACGCTGGACTAACGAACTAGACTGCCGGTGTGCCAGTAGAGGTTAAAGTGAACGTTCTAGGGGTGGGTGAAGTCACTCAAGTTGTCAAAAACAGGGCGCAGCTAACACCCAGACAGTACGACCGTATTGGCGATGGCATCGTAAAGGCGTTACGTGGCCCTTATTCTTCGTGGCCAAAAAAAGGCGAAGGTGTCAACAAAGGTAAAAACGTACCTGCTTACCGTAAAGCGTCTGGTGCTAGTCGTGTGCGTTTTGAACACGCCACAGACCGCAGAGGCAACGTTGTTCGCATCAGCATCACTAACCGCAGCATAGGGCGAGACCGGAACCGAGCCCTCGGACTCAAAGGTGGTGGGCGTAAACGGTACGCCAAATGGCCGGAAATGGGACGACCGAACCCGCTATCAGCTAGAAGAGCTGAGACCACGATACGGAAACGCTTGCCGAACATCTTGAAACGAGTCTTAGGCCCCGGATGGGAAACAACCGTGACACCCGCTAGGGCACGCCAACGGGCACGCACCGTTCCATCAGCTCGGCGCTCAAGACAGCTACGCCAGCAGCAGCAGCGAACGTCACGGGGCACGCAACGAACACAACAACGCCGACAACAGCAACGTAGTCGCAGGCGCAACAGGAGGAGAAGGTAATGGCCAGAGACGGTGAACTGATACTCGGCATCGGCGTTGAAGATGAAGAAGCTAAGCAAGCTATAGGCGAGCTAGAAACCGCTATGGACGACCTCGGCGATAAGACCGAGGAAGTAGGGCAACGCTCGCAGCACGCCAGCAATGACGGCATCACGGGGATGATAGACCTTAAAGCCGCTATCGATTTGGCCCGTGAAGCTGTGACCATGCTCATAGACGAAATGCAGCGTATGCGTACTTTGGCCATACAGTTCGCCGAGGAAACCGCTCAGAACGAGTTGCTGGCGGGCAACTTAGGGCTCACAGAACGGGGCGCTCAAGCGGTGGGTATAGGGTTGCAAGCAGCCGGAGCTGACGCTGGCGACATCCGAGGGTTCTTCGACCCGATACAAGAGTTCGCAGCGTATGTGGCTGCGAGTCCTGTGGCGAGCGATGCTGATAGGGAACGGTTGGCGGAGTTGCAGCGTTTAGGGTTGAACACTGATTTGATATCGCAAGGCGGCGAATCCGCTGTGGTTCACGTGTTGCAATGGGTAGCTTCCGCCACGCCGCAAGAACGAGCGCAGCTCCCAGCTGTAGGAGTCAGTATCGAGGATGTGCAACGTTTAGTAGCGCCCGCCACGAGGCTGGCTAACCTCGGCGGCGGCGATGTGAGCGTAGGGCTAAACCAAATAGCGGAACGTTTGCCCACGCCGTTAGACCCCGACAGAGCGTTTGCTGCGGCGTTGAACGCTTTGATTGACGAGCAGGCGTTACAGCTCGGCGATGAAGTCCTGTCAGGGGTGCGGGAGAACCGCACGCCGATACCATCATGGTTGTTGCGAGCCCCGGGGTACGTTCCGTTTATCGGCGGTTTCGCCCAGCAAGCCACGAGCGAGCTGTTCAATCTTGCGTTCGGGCCGAGCGACATTCAAACAGGCACCCCCACCGAGGCGCTGGGAACACCAACGATAGGGAACATCAACATCGTGCCTCCTAGTGATAGCGGTGTCGTGGACGAAGACTACGATTTGGGTTTGTCGCAGAACCCTCCGAGCTTGTACGGATGACATGACACAGTTCGCTTACCGTCCGAATTACCAATGGTGGATATGGTGGAACACTGGCACCGGTGTACTGCGCCGGAACATCACCCCCTACGTGTTACGCCACCGCATCAAGTTCGGTTGCTACTGGAACCCACGAGCGGGAGCCGTGCAAATGCACCCCGCCAAAGGCCACCTAGTTTTGGACACGGGAAGCGGCGTGTTCAGCTTGACGAACCCGAACAGTATTTTCGCTGGTATCACACCCACAGGGCCGATGAGAGTAGCTTACGGTGTCGCAGGGCAACGGTTCGTGTGGAGCGGCATAGCGCTAACGAAACCCGCACCCCTACTAAACCCCGACCGCACCATGCGATGGGAACTACGAGGCCGATGGTGGCAAGGCTTACAACAACGAGTGCTGCACCGTCACGTGTCTCAAGCCCAGTCGTTCGGCGATTTGATGCCGGTGAGCGTCACCCCCGCAGCGTTCCTAGAGGAAATGTTGGACGTGATGGGCGACATCGTTGGCGAGAACAGTAACGCCATCAAAACGGTGATAGCTTCGCCGAACGGCATTAACTGGTTATGGCCATACGTGAGCGGAACAGCCGCTAACAACATCAACCAAATAGCTGTCGCTTCTGCGAGCATCCCGTTTGAAACTTCCAACGGGAGTATCGGAATGCGCCCGTACACGACTGTTCTCGCTGAGCGGGCCACAGCCGGAGCGCCGCCATCGCAGCAACGCTGGTACCAACGCCGAAGCGGAGCAGCGTGGGAGGTACGCACGCAACCGTGGGCGGTGCGAGTGTCAGGGCCGACAGACATACAACTAGCAGACGCTAACGTTCCCGCCGTCACCACCATCAGAGTGCCCGCATCAGCATGGCAAGCGGGAGGCCCCGGGGGAAGACTACAAGGAGCCACGATTGAAGCTGTGTACACGTTCCCCAACGACATTTACGGTGTCATCTGGGACACCCGTGTACCCACACCATCGGGATGGTCGAGCGCACGAGTGCGAGTGGAAAGCATTCGCAACGGGCGAGGAGACAGGCTGATACTCACAGGCACCGCTGGCACCGCTCAACCCGACACGACCGTACAAATAAGAGGGTGGAGGATAATCAGTGCGAACGAACGCCGAGTGCTAGTCGACTTTGAGAACCGTGAAGAAGACCCCGCTCGCAGCATCATAGAACTACCAAGCTGGTTCGCATGGCAGACAGTAGCGACCGTGCAGAACTTGTATCAGCTCGCTTACGCCGCTTGGATGGCGACCGCTAACCGCACGATGCTACGAGTCGAAGGTGATTACCCGTTGTGGGGGCCGAGCAGCGCTGCGGTGGTACGCCAAGACCAATTACGCCCCGGATATTACGTGCAGCACAGATGCCAACGAAACGTGCGGTACGGCGGCATGGTTGAAACCGTTGAGTACGTTGGCGAGCGAGGCAAAGTGCCACGAGTACGAGTGACCACGTTAGACCTGTCAGGCACTTACCGGTTGGACGGGTTAGACCAAACAGGGTTACCCGACACAGCTCCGCCGCCCCCAGTGTTCGTCACCCCGCTACCGAACGAGGGGCAAATACCAATGCCGGACGACCCCGAACCCAACGACATGGATGGCGGCGATGGTTCTCAACGTCCGAACGTGGCCACAGTGGAGATAGCTAGACAGTTCGGAGCACTAGTTGGGAGCGGCGATCTGAGCAGTTTACCGCCACCAATACGCCGCCCCGCCACCACAGAGCCGCCGACACCGTACCAAGCGTTTGGTAGCCTAATCGGTAGCGGCAGCATCCCGTAGGAGAGACATGGCGTTATTAGCATTAGACGGTTCCACGCTCACGGAACAAGAACCGGACGGGCGAACGATTGACTACCAACTACGCAACGCTGCGGACACAGCCGACATAGAACCGCCCGCTAATTCGTGGGCCGCAGACAGTGGAAGCGTCCTGTTCTTAGCAGCCGTGAACACTGCTAACACGAGGGCCACTATCCGAGCGTTCAACAGTGTCCCAGACGAAGGGAAACTCCTGTTTATCGGCAGCACAGCAATCATGGTTCCTTCAGGCGTGGACGGCATAGGCCGAGGATTGTTCGTGCCCACTGGTCACGGCATCACCACAGCAGCGCAAGTGCGGAACATCACTTGTGTGGTACCCGTGTGGGACACCAATGGGTGGGGTTTAGGCAACGTGGTGAACGGCACCCTGCAATCCACCATTCAACGGGTCACCCGTTTAACAGCCGCACAATACGAAGGCGCCACGATACCGATGATGTCGCAGCACGGGTCGTACATGGTGGTCGGAGGCCAACAAGGAGGGTCACGGGGAACAACATGGTATGCGTGCGATGAAGACGGCGCTGACGTTCCCCAGCTCCTCCGCAACGAATGGACAGCTCCGAACGCTTACGACCGTATCGCCCAAACAGCCACACACTTCTACGGTGTGCCACGCCCAACGGAAATAACATCGCCACGAGCCGCCAACGGGTACTTCGGTTTAACACAAGCAGGCGTGCTCCTAGCTTGCGTCCGCCGAGTCGGGAACACCACAGAGTACGGCGTTATTTCCGCTAACACGTGGACGAAAGTCGGGGAAATACCGTCCAACAATTCGTACCTCGGATGGTCAAACACAGGTGTCATAGGCTACCTAAGCATCCGGCAAAGCGGAGCGTACAGCACCGTTTCAGGCACCACATTCCAAGACGTAGGCACCCTATCAGGAGGCACCCGCAACGACTTCTGGAACAGTATCTTCAAAGTCGGCGATAGTTACGCTGCGGGCCGCTGGGGAGGTTCATACGGAACAGCATCAGGCGACACCTACACAGAAGTCGGACAGCTCGCAGGCGTAGGATGGTTCTTCACACACAACGGGTCAACCTATGCTGCTTACAACAGCAGAGACGGACGATACGGCACCGTGTCCGGAAGTACTTTCACCCAGTTGGGCCAAGTCACAGGGTTGCAAGGGTTAGCATGGAACGGCACCACATGGGTGGGTCTAACAACCGAGGGGAGTCCCCCCGAAGACAGTTACGGGCCGCTCGGATGGCAGCGCATTCCGTGGGTCTTATCGTTCGGGAGGTAACATAGCGTTATGAGTATTCAAAACCTGCAAGTCTGGTATGGCACATCAAGCGTCTGCTTGGATTTGAGCGAACAAATAGCAGGGCAACTACAAGTCAACCCGAAACTGAGCGTGGACAGTGACATATACGGGGGCAGCAACGTTCCCGCTACTATCGCTGTGGGATGCAGTTTTATGGTGTCCTGTCAAGGAGCGTTCTACGCTGACACGCTGGACGCTATGGCCACAGACACTGAGAACGGTTGGTTAGCTGTAGCCGACCCGCAAGCCGACATCGCTCTGGTCACGCCCGCAGCGTTGGTGAACCGACCCCGTGACGCTGGCACATACGACCCCGCACGGGTTATCCGCACCGCCCTAATGTTCGAACCGCCCGAAACCGCTGGGGTCGCATACAACGCTCCGCCGGGCCTGTCAGGGCCG
>JAPOSK010000418.1 GCA_026709725.1 Paracoccaceae bacterium
CATGGCCTCCTTGGCTGAAGCGTACTCGCCATCGAAGTACTTGCCAAGCCTGACGGGGATGGTGTCATTTGCCAATTCTGCCCATTGCGGCAAGTCAGGTTCTGACCCCATGTCATAGGCGATCGTATCCCGCACAACATTAAGATGGCGGGTTGTGCCGGCACCAACGCGGTTGTTCGCGATAATCCGCGGGTCATCATAGACACTCTTCCGGGTTGGGCCTGTGCCCCCCCCCAACGCCGTAATCAGGACCTGTGTGTCGTAGGATGTTGCCCACTGCATGAAGATCCATGCCGCATCCGGACTCTTTGAGTTTCTTGAGACCGCAAGCGACGAACCTCCCTGATGACCAACGCCCGGGATTTCACCAAATCCACAATCAGCCGGAGCACGAAGTGACTTGGGCTGCGGACACCGTGCCGCTTCCATCAGCCCGGAGACCTTGGTGGCATCCGGATCATCAAAGTACGGGAAGAACTCTCCCCAACTCATCATTGAGGCAGCAACACCCTGGGCTACGGATTGGCCCTGGCCATCCCAGGTCCATCCGGTCACACCCGGGGGCATTGTCGCATAGAGGCGATCCCAGTACTCCATTGCCGCGAGACCATTCTCATCATGACCCGAGAACCTCTCGTCAGCTCCGAAGATTGATCCACCATGACCCCAGAGCCATGCCGTCCAGTCACACTCCAGCGAATAGTGGCCGGACTTCATCTGACCGGTGGCACCATAGACATCAGGTGCCATGGCATCCGTGATTGCCTTTGCCTGCTCATAGTACCGCTCAAGCGTGGCTGGCGCCTCAAAGCCCATGTCATCCCAGATATCCCTGCGGTACTGCATGATGAAGATCGGAATGTCATACGGAACACCCACCCAACGTCCCTCATAATAGGCGATGCCGTCAACGAGCGCCGTCAGGAAATCGTCAATGTTGTAATCCGGCATCGCCAGATCAGGCTTTTCGGCCAGCTGCTCGCGCGGGTCAAAGACATCACGCGACACCGATGCTGCCCATGACTGATCAATATAGTACAGATCATAGGTCCCAAGCTGTGATGCGATATCAAGCGTGAGTTTTTGCAGGACCTGCTCAAGCGGCAACACCTCAATCTCGACAGTCATGCCGGATGCTTCCTCAAAATACTGCTTGAGCTGACTGTTGATCGCATTGGACGGCGGCGTTGACTCCGTCGCCAGCCGCAGCGTGGTTCCGGCAAACGGCTTCGACACATCCCTGACCCAGTCCAGGACATCAGCCGACGGCTGCAGTGCCATATCATCAGCAAAGGTCATGGACGGTCTCGCAAGGCCCGTTCCAAGCACCCCTGCACCCAAACCAAGTGCCGACGCATTCCGCAGGAAAGACCTGCGGCTCATCCGGCCATGGACATAATCGTCCACAACCTTGGCGCGGTATAGTTTCTTATCAGCGTCGTTCATTGTCGCTCCTTTCATCGAAACCGGGCCGGAACGGCCCTATTGCTTGATCGATCCCAGCGTCAAACCCCGGACCAGATGTTTCTGGACCAGCAGAATGAACACAAAGGCCGGGACCACTGCTGCTGCACCGAGGGCTGCCATGCTTCCCCAGGCAGTTCCGGTCGACGTCACAAATGTGGAGGAGACGACCGGGACAGTCTTCAATCCGGTTTGGGTCAGAGTCAGGACAAACAGGAACTCTGTCCACGAAAAAATAAAACACAATACGGCTGTCGCAGCCATGCCACCCTTGACCATCGGCAGGACAACACGGCGGAAGATCAGCCAACGCGAGGCTCCGTCAATCAGGGCACTTTCATCAATTTCCACGGGAATGTCATCAAAGAAACTTTTCATCAGCAGAACCGCAAGCGGCAGGTTCATGAGGGCATGGATCAGGATGATGCCGGTGAAGGTATCAAGCAGGGAGATCTCCTTGTATATGAAGAAGACCGGGATGGCGACTGCGACCGGTGGCATCATGCGCGTGGAGAGAATCCAGGCCACAAAATGATGACGCCCGCGGAACGTCATGCGGCTCAGGGCATAGGATGCCAGCGTGGAAATCGCTATGGCCAGTGCTGTCGAGAGAACCGCGACCACAATCGAATCCCAGAGGCGGGGTGCCATGCGCCAGTTGCCACCTCCCGGCAATACCTCACGCTGCTCACCAAACCCATACCCAAAGGAGATGCCGAACACCTCTTCAAAATTGCGGAGTGTGGGTTCAAACGACCAGACATGGGGTGGCCAGTTGAAGATTTCCGACCCGTCCTTGAAGGCGATCGTCAGCCAGTAATAGAGCGGGAAGGCAAACAGTGCGACAACCGCCCATCCAACGACAGTCCGGAGCGTCCGAGAAAATCGGGATTGCGCAACCATGCCCAGTTCACCAGCGCACTCTGGTCACGGCAATGAAGGCATTGGCGATGACCAGTATGATGACCAGGGTAAACAGGGAGAGTGTTGCTCCGTAACCCCATTTGATGAAACTGAAGGTCTGTTGCCAGGAGTAGAGCGACAGTGTGTATGTTGATGTCCCGGGGCCACCACTCGTCATGACAAAAACATAGTCGAACATCCGAAAGATGTCGATCCCGCGAATCAGCACCGCCACAGCGATCACCTTGCTCATGAGCGGCAGGGTGATCCTGCGAAATGTCATGAAGGTCGAAGCGCCATCAAGCATGGCCGCCTCATAGGGTTCCGCGGGGAGGGATCGCAACCCGGCCAGAAAAATCAGAAACATGAATGGCGTCCACTGCCAGATGTCAGCCAGCATGACACCCCAGAGAGCCGTGGAGCTGGTGGCCAGGATGGGGACTGATTTGTCAAGAATCCCAAGCACATCAAGAACGTATGTCAGAACTCCAAATTCGGGGTCCTGGATCAGGAGATACATCATTCCGACAATAGCGGGCGGAATCACCAGTGTCAGGGTCAACACGACACGCAAAAGGCCAAAGCCGAATTCTTCTGCATCAAGCAGGAGGGCAAGCCCCATGCCGAGGACCAGTTCGACGGAAAGCACAATGATGAAATAGAACATCGTTGTCCACAGGGCTTCCCACATGCGGCTGTCCGCAAAGAGCATCTGCCAATTTTGCCACCCCACGAAAACAAGCTGGCGCTTGAAGGGCGCGTACTCATGAAAGCTGAGCCAGATGTTGTAGATCACAGGAATGATTGTGAATGCCACAAGCATGGCAACCAGAGGGAGAATCCAAATCAGAGGACGATCAGTTGACAAGACCCCGATCTTCAAAGTGCCTCCCCCATTCGCATTGAACATGCCTGACTAGAGTATCGCACGATCTTCCCATCAACGCAACATTTTTCTGACACCGGTTGCATTTGTTAACTTTCACGTCATGGGCCGGACGCAACCCGCCTCTTTTCCGTGCACATCCTGCCACCGGGCGAACAGCCAGTACGCCGGAAGACTTTCTCCCTGCACGAAGCATGCATGAACGATTTCCACATGCAGTGGGTGCTAACCCATCATCGCAATCTGTTTTTCTGCCGCCCGAAAAGCCTTTCGCATGAGGACAGGGAGGGCGTTCGGGTTGAAGCGTTCAGCGGGGACAAATGCACCGCGCGCTGGTGTGCAGCCACTGGCAAGCAGTGCGGTCCGCACCTCGATCTCGGCTCTGAAATGCGTGAAACCGTGATGAACTGCTGTCCCAACCGTGCGCCAGTCGCCATCACACGGCGGCCCGCCGGGTGGACTTCGGTCCCAGATGCACCCGGGCCAGCCATAGAGGCCCCCCAAAAGCCCGTTCCCCGGTCGTTTTTCCAACAACCAGGCTCCATCTTCACGGCAACCGACATAGAGAATGCCCTTGCGCAGAGGGATCCCGGGTCGCTTTTTCCTGACGGGGAATTCGGATTGTCTGCCAAGTGCATGGGCCTCGCAGAATGGGACGCAGGGACACAGTGCACATTGCGGCGTCACCGGTCGACAGATCATGGCGCCAAGATCCATGAGAGCCTGAACAACATCTCCCGATCGTATGGGCGAGACCAGAGATTCGGCATGCCGGCGAAGGTCTTTCCTGGCGGTCGGGAGGGGCGTTTCCACGGCAAAGAGGCGCGCCAGTACGCGCTCGATGTTGCCATCAATCGCAATCACCGGATAATCATGGGCGATCGCTGCGATTGCGGCAGCAGTATAGTCACCAATGCCCGGAAGCTGTTTGAGTGCCGATGGGTGCTCCGGGAACACGCCTCCATAATCCTTGACGAGAATCCTGGCACATCTGTGCAGGTTCCGGGCCCGCGTGTAGTAGCCAAGACCTGCCCAGGCCGCCAGAACATCGGCTTCATCAGCGTCGGCAAGTGCATCGACCGTTGGCCAGGTCTGCAGGAATTTTACGAAGTAGCGTTCAACAACTGTCACTGTCGTCTGCTGCAGCATGATCTCGGAGAGCCAGACCCTGTAGGGGTCTGGACGGATGTTTGTGCCTGGACGATATCGCCATGAAAGGTCACGACCATGGCTGTCATACCAGGACAGGAGCCGGAGATGAATCTCCGGGATCACCTCAGAGGATGGCATCAACAAACTGCCCGACCTCCCGAACAGCCCGATCGGCCTCCGGCATTGTCCCGGCAAAAAAGTGAAATGCGTGCAGCATGCCCGGGAAATGCTTGTGCTGGATTGATGATGCATCAGGCCATCCATCAACAAGACGGGCGGCATCCTCTCGCAGGAGATCCATTTCGACTGAGTGCACCAGGGTGGGCGGAAGACCATCAAACCTGTTCCAAAGCGGTGATGCATCTGGACTCCGGACATCCCGACCGTTGAGATAGAGTTCAGCGCAGCAGCGCAGATTCTCGACAATCAGCATCGGGTCGTCAATCGCACCGGCCCCAAGCTCGGGACCGGAGAGCGAGAGATCAAGCCACGGCGACAGAAGGACCACGGAATCGGGCAAGACCTCACCACCATCGCGAAGACTGCAGACACTTGACAGTGCCAGACCGCCCCCGGCACTGTCGCCGATAAGGACCAGCCTGTCGACGCCAGCGGCACGGCGGGCCCGGATCAATTCACTGCACTGATCGCGGGCAGCCGGAAATGGAGACTCTGGAGCCAGTGCATAATCCGGGACCAGAACCTCATCTGCAATGGCATTGGCAAGATGCCCGGCAAGTCGATGATGCGTCCAGGACGACATCATGCAAAAGGCTCCGCCATGCAGGTAGATCGTCTCACAACGGAATCGGGGACGGGCCGGTGTCATGCGCAGACATGCAACATCGGCAATCATCTCTTCCCGAATGACAATACGTGAGGGAATGTCGGCCATCTCGTAGGCTCTGGCATTGACGTCACGCTCCGTGTACAAATTGAACGCCGCGGGTTTCTCCCGGGAGCGAAACATCTCCTCAATCTCCCGCGCACGATCAGACTGGGTTGTCCCGGTCATTCCTGATCTTTCCACCTCCGCATTTCGAATGATGCCGTCACGACCCGAATCGTGAGAGGAAAGAGTGCCGTCAGCATGAAACTGCGTTGACACCCCTGTCCGATCATTGATCCCCAAAAATATCATAGGCCCCGGCAAGGCCAAAGAACAGGACCGCAAGGGTAAAGAATTCTCTCCCCTCTGTCATGTTTTCTTCAGATTCTGCAGAATCACCATAAGAGAACTGGCATCAGTGTTTTGGCTCCTCACGTCAACATTTTGACATCGGCACGACCTCATAATCGCAACAACAGGCATGGTTCCAAATGAAGGCGTCTACTTCCCTGAGTCTCCCTGCAACCCAGGTTTCCCCACAACATATGAACTGCCCGACAGGAGATGCCCAATGCAGGATTCTCGATGAAGGCACATGCCCCGGCATTCAGTGGCACGATTATTGATCTCGACAGTCCCAACGAACCGGTTCATCAAGTTTCCGCAGCGATCTCATTCTGACCCGCCCGGCACTGATGCAGAATACAGGTCAAGTCCTGAAAATAGCCATTATCACACCTTTCACATGGCCCATGATACAGCATGAATGGCATCTTGGACAGAGGTCCATGAGGGCGGATGTCTTGAGAGTATGGTGTTCAGGAATTGTCGCCGCACGTGAACCCCTTGGAGGCTGTTGTGTTCTGGCATCATGTGACCACCGATCAGCACCAAATCAGAGGGCACCGTCCTACATCTTGGGTGAATTATATCCGGTTGGGTCGTGCGGACATCTCTATAATTGGTACTGATACAATAAGTCAGCCATGATGCACATGGGGCAGGATCAAGAGAGGCTGATCCTGTTCGGCCATGGCAGTATCAAGATAGTCACGACCGCTGATTCCCTGTATCTGCAACTGTTCACACAACATCAGAGTTGACAAAAACCGCCTCCGGGTTTCAGCAGCATCTCCGGCAATCCGCTGTGCGGTTTCTGCCTCGAATCCGAACTGGGACTGCATGACATCCCGCGGCATGAGTAATGCCAATCGCTCAAGCTTTTCGATCTGCATGCGGGCACGATGACATCATAAAGCCTTCGTATCGTCGAGCATAAGAAGAGCCTTGGATTGCACCGATCCACACATGGCAAGACCACGCAATAGGGTTTCAAGCCATAGAGCATCCAGCCCCCCATCTTGCGGAGATCCATGATCCGTTCGTTTATCCTATTAAAGCACAGAGGCATTTCTTCCTCTGCACTGCGAAGAACTGGGGACGAATCCTGTCGTAACGAGGCCTCATCAAGACGCTCAAGATGCGTTTCAATCCCAACCAGAATATCAATCAATGTGTTCAGTCTGAGATCTGTCGGAATACGATCTACCTTCTCTTCGATCGTGGCAAGATCAGTCTTAAGGCCCCGCAGACGGTTCAGAATCATTGCTGTGCTTGCAACAGTGACGCCAATTCCAACAATGGACGACACCAATGTCGCCAGCTGCAAAGTCTGCAAGCTGCCCATCATGCCCTGCATGATATCCAGGCGGGATTTGATCTGTTCATTCTGCACGATGCCATAGATCCCGCTCGTCGAATTAAGCATGCCCAGAGGACTGAGGCGACCGGCATTACTGATGAGTGCGTTCAGCGCGCCGGTCTCCTGCACATGTGCGACAACACGCCCCGTACCAGCATCGTGCAGCATGGCTCCGATGCGCCTGATGTCCCCAGTTGCCACACCGGCAGCAAATTTATCAGGGATCTCAAACGGAATATTTGAAAAGATCATGCTGTTCCTTTCAGCATTATGTCTCGTGCTCTATCGATTTCTTGCCTAAAGTGAGCCCAGGAAGATTGAGATTTCACTTTGTCACACTCAGCCAAGAGATTGTAGTGTATAGTCTTTTTCAGATTATTTTTATGACGGTCTTTGGACAAGCGTCCCGCTTTCTTGAGGAGGGTGGGCGAAAGATAAGCCAGTGACCGCGGCTGCGGCACCAACAACGAGAAATACCGGCCAAGAAAACGTGACAACCGGTATGACAAAAAATATTGTGGATGTTGTTGTCGCCAACGATGTAGCCCCCAAGGCAAGACCGCCTGAAGCAAGAGCGGCGGCGGCACCTGCGGAAGCGACAGACATTTCCACCTTACTTGCATTCAGTGACGTGTCCAGATTCCCAAAACGCTCCAGAGATTCTGCAAGGGACATCTGAAGATCTGCTGCAAGGGATCTGTTGACTGCCATGATGCTTTCTTCAATCTGCTGATGGACAGGCCTTAGAGCCTCTTCCCGGCGCAACAACAGATCTCTGTCAGGTATTGACTCAACCTTCTCAAGGGTCAATTGAGAAATCCGCTCTGCGGCTGTCCGGCATTCATTGAAGGCTTGTTGACGTATTTTCTCCCACCATTCAATGATTTCCATGCGCTGGAGATAATGAAAAGAGAGGGGATCATTGCATGAAGCGTTCATGCGTTGCCTCCGCCCCATATTGGCCTGTTATGGTGCAGTCATGGTATGATGTCATTACTCTCTACTTGCCTCAAACGGATATCCCTCGCATCATCGATTACTTTTTTGAAATGAGCCCAAACCGTGGGCGGGGTGCTGTCATCTTCGGTCAGCGGATGGTTGCGGATAGTTGTTTGCAAATGGATTTTATTGTTTGTGAAGGGGACTTCCATCTTAACGGACAGTGGTTTTGGCATGTGCAGCGATGCGGCCAGAGCACGGCAGAATGTCTCAATCCCTGCTTCAACCACCCCCCGCATCCTTTCCTGCTTCTTTTGCCCAAAGATATTATCATAAACGGTATCCTCGAGACCCATCTTCTCCTCTTCGTTTTCGAGGCAGGCTTTGGAAATCTCCTCTGCAGCTTTGCAACAAGCATCAAAGACACGAGCGTGCTCTGCCTCCCACCATTCAATGATTTCCATGCGTTTAAGCTCTGGAGGATTCGCAGGCACAGCAGTCCTCTCATTCATGAAGTGATCCCTTTTGACACTTGCGACAGTGAGTGCTGGACCATGGGAATGTCCCGCTCTCTGTTAAAACTTCTCTGAGCGGCAATGCCTTGTCTGCGTTTGTCAGCTTTTACTTCCCCGCACAACCCGGTTCTTCTGACGGTGCCTGATCAGGGTCTCACAGAGTGTGGGGATCTGGCCGCACGCCCTCCGATGCCGGAATCCCGCCTCGGCCCCAACATCCCTGCCATGGCCCAACGCAGGGCCATCTTCACATCCCCCATCCCATCCACCACAGACTGGTGCTTCACACTGCAACCCATCCCGGGATAACACCGTTCGGAGTTCGATGATGCTGGTACTCGCCAAGGAACGCCGCAACTCCGGGTGGCTGGTTTCCGTTGGTATTGTAAGGCACCGCATGTCATCGTGACACATGACAAATTTCAGGACCGCACCGAAGACACAATCGATTTTGCAAGTGAAAGCCAGACTGCTGGGAATCAGCCCGATAATAGTCCTTGACCAGCATGGGTGAAGAATCCGCTATAGAAAGACCCGCTCCATTCTGATTTATCGTTAGCAGCATATCAGAGTGGAATGAGGGTGATGATGTTTCTTGCCCATTACTTTGCGTTCTTGTACTGCTGGATGTCACAATCCGCACGAATAAAGAAGGGAGCGTTGTGTCGGACATCACGCCAACCTGAGAAGTTTCTTTTTTTGGAATCCCAATTCCTAAAACCAACTTGTTTGTGAGTTGCCTTCCTGGAGACACCCCATGACCCGTAAGTCTCTGCCCATCGGCATCCAGGACTTCGCAACGATCAGGAGCGAAGACTTCTACTGTGTCGACAAGGCCCCCTCATCCGGCAGCTGGTGGCGGGTGGCCGCCACCACTTCCTCTCCCGCCCCCGCCGCTTCGGCAAGAGCCTGCTCCTCGACACGCTCCG
>JAPOSK010000478.1 GCA_026709725.1 Paracoccaceae bacterium
GTCAAGGCGTGGCCGCCCGGCTGCCGGGTGCCCGCCGAACGAGACCTGGCCGAGCAATTCAATGTCGGACGCAACGCAGTGCGCCGCGCCCTTGCGGATCTTGAGGCGTCCGGCGTGATCTTGCGTCACGTCGGACGGGGAACATTCGTCCGCGACCCGCACGCCGACGGCGGTTCATCCGAAAGCACCAATAGCAGATCGATCAATCCTGCCGAGATCATGGAGGTCCGTCTGTTGCTGGAACCCGCCATGGCCGAGTTGATTGTGGCACGCGCGTCCCAAGTCGAGCTTGAAAGTCTCCAGAAATTAGTGGATCGGGGCGGCGCTGCGCGAAACATGGCCGAGTTCGAGCAGTGGGATTCGCGATTTCACAACGCGCTCGTCGAACTGGCCAAGAATGACTATCTCGCCGGTCTCCTGGGCGAAATCCATGCCATCCGGCAGGAGGCCGCGTGGGGAAAACTCAAGCGGCGCGGTCTCACCAACGACCGTCGTGCAGCTTACCAGATCGAGCATAAAGCCATCGTTGGCGCGCTCCTGGACCGCGACGCCGAAACCGCCCAGAGCGCGATTCGGGCTCACCTTCGCCACGTGCGCCACAACCTGACCGGCTTCTGAGTGACACTTTGCAGTATGTCGCCAACGTCTGCATTGATTGCCGCGTTCGCCTTGCATTTGACACCGTCGCAGGACTTGATCAAGAATGGTTGATAAAATCAACCAATTTAGTTAATTGGTTTCATAAATTGAAAATTGGTCTTGGTGGGCTACAGCAAGGCGGTCAGGCATTGGAGACCTGACCTCAAGCTGAGTAGCGGAAGCATGGAGCGCTCGCATCGGTACGTTTACGACCCGCCCGGAAATCATCGGTACGTTCGGCGCGGTTGCATCGACACACTGGATCACGTCTCAGGTCGCGATGCGGACGCTTGAGGCTGGCGGCAACGCCTTCGATGCGGCGACGGCGGGTGCACTGACCATGCAAGTGGTGGGGCCGCATTTGAATGGCCCCGCGGGTGACGTCTCAATTCTAATCTATTCGGCAGATGAACGGCGTGTGCGATCGATTTGCGGCCAGGGACCGACGCCCGCAGCCGCGACGATCGAAACCTTCGAGGCGCATGGCCTGGATCTCGTCCCGGGAACCGGGCTGATGGCGGCTGTTGTGCCAGGGGCGTTCGACGCGTGGATGCTTCTCCTGAGGGACTACGGAACCTGCTCTTTGGAAGACGTCATCGCGCCGGCGATCGAGTATGCCCAGGGCGGTTTCCCGGTCTTGTCCAGGATGCGGGCGACGCTCGACTCCGCGCGACCCATTTTCGAGCGCTACTGGCCGACGTCGGCCGACATCTATCTCCCGGGTGGAAAGGTGCCGGTGGAGGGGGCGCTGTTTGCCAATCCAAGGCTGGCGGCGACATGGCGGCGACTGGTAGCGGAAACCTCCGGACAGACGAGCAAGGGCCGGGAATCCAGGATTGACGCAGCAAGGAAGGTCTGGTCTCGCGGATTCATTGCGCAGGCTATCGACTCCTTTTGCCGACATACGCGAGCCATGGACATCAGCGGCCAGGAAAATGGCGCGCTGTTGTGTGGCGAAGACCTCGCAAAATGGTCTGCATTCTATGAAGAACCGACGACCTACGATTACAAGGGCCATCGGGTCGCCAAATGCGGTCCTTGGAGTCAGGGCCCCGTTCTTCTGCAATCACTGGCCATCCTGTCCGGGACCGACGTGGCCTGCGTATCTCCCGAAGGCGCCGATTTCGTGCACCTCCTCGTCGAAGCCATGAAATTGGCTTACGCAGATAGAGATACCTATTACGGCGATCCGGATCATGCCGATGTACCACTCGATCAACTGCTTTCGCCATCCTACAACGAGCTTCGGCGCGATTTGATCGAGCCCATCGCCAGCCACGACTGGCGCCCCGGAGCGACCGGCATGGCGGTGCCAGAGGTTGATTTTGCCGGCGCGACAGCCCGGAAGCGCGAAGGGGGTGCCCTGGCCGCCTACGGCGGCGGAGAACCCACGTTTGCCTCGATTGAACGTGGAAATTATCTCGCGGCAACGGTTGGTGACACCGCCCATATCGACGTGGTTGATCGGTTTGGCAACATGGTTTCCGCGACGCCGTCGGGAGGATGGCTTCAATCATCTCCGTGCGTCTCGGAACTCGGGTTTCCGCTGGGTACCCGGGCACAGATGATGTGGTTGACTTCCAAAACCTCGCCATCAGCGATGGGGCCAGGGCGGCGACCGCGGACGACACTGTCGCCAACGATCGTATTGCGTGACGACGGCGAGGCGTATCTGGCCTGCGGCACGCCGGGAGGCGATCAACAGGACCAGTGGCAGCTCGCTTTTTTGCTGCGTTGCCTCGATTACAATATGGGTATGCAGGAGGCCATTGAGGCGCCGGCCTTCCATTCGGAACACTGGCCGAGTTCGTTCTACCCCCGGCAGGCATCGCCCGGCGCGCTTACCGTCGAAGGGCGTTTCGCACCCGAAACGATTCGCGACCTTGAAGCCCGAGGTCACAAGGTGACGGTTGGTGGCGATTGGTCGGAAGGAAGGCTGTCGGCCGTCGCCCGTGGCGTGGACAAGACCGTTCGAGCCGCCGCGAGCCCGCGAGGAATGGATGGCTATGCCGTCGGCCGATAGGAACGAGCGCAGTCCCCCGCCGCCGCAAGGCGCTGATCTGACGGGCGACATGACCGATACCTGGAACCACGATGCCGTGGCCGACAGCCCGGATCGTTCTCTGTCAGAAGTGTCGCCAGATCTGCTAGCCAAATTCCTGCAGGTGCTTGCCTCCATTATTACGGCGCTGGTGACTATTGCCCTGTTGGCACTGATCGGCATCGTGTTTGCGAACGTGATCGGCCGCTACATCTTCAACAGTTCTCTGACTTGGGCTGCAGAAGCAGCGCAATGGTTGTTCGTCGCCATCATCTTCCTGGCCGTGCCACTCGCCCACAAGGCGCGGACGCACCTCTCCATCACGTTCCTGGTTGATCGGCTGCCGCCGGCAGGTAGAGCGGCAACCCAACTGATCGGCGACATCGTCGTTGCCTATACGACGATCCTGCTCTTCTTCGGCGGTCAGGAACTGATGGAGACCATCGGCGGCACCAATCACGTACTTGGTCTGCCGGTATGGGTCAAGTTCTTCGTCATTCCGGTGTCGTGCGTCTGCGCCCTGCTCTTCATGGGCCTGGGCGAGCGCCGCCAGGGGGCTGCACGATGGAAGGGCATTCTGGCTATAGCGGCAGCCGCCGTATATGTTCTGGTCAATCGCCACAGTCTGATTTCGATACAGGGCGCGGACCCGGCGCTGATCATGGGGGCGGCATTCATCGTCGGAATGGCGCTAGGCATTCCGGTGACTTTCGCAATGCTGTTCGGGGTATTTCTGGCCAACCAGGCCAGCGGGGTCCTGCCCGATCCGGCAATCGTCCAGAACATGGTCAACGGTGCCGGCAAGTTCCTGCTGCTGGCCATTCCCCTTTTCATCACTGCCGGCGCGCTGATGAACGCTGGCGGCCTGTCTCGCCGACTGACGGATTTTGCGTTTACTCTGGTCGGGCATTTCCGCGGCGGTTTCGCCCAAGTCAATGTCGTCTCGAGCATGTTGTACGGCGGCATTTCTGGATCAAGCTATTCGGATGCGGCGTTGGGCTCGAAGGTGCTTGTACCGCAAATGGTGCGCCACGGCTACAGCCCCCAGCTGTCCTGCGCCGTGACGGCGGCGGCGGCGGTCATGCCCAACATTATTCCACCTTCCATCGCGTTGCTGATCCTTGCCGCAGTGGCCAATCTGTCTGTGGGTTCTCTCTGGTTGGCCGGGGTGGTGCCTGGACTGTTGATCGCCGGTGGGCTGATGACCGTGGTCTACATCGTTGCCCGCGTCCAAGGCCTGGGCCAAGCCACCACCCGGGCGGATAGGCGGGCGCGCGGCGGCGCCTTCGTCCATGCCTTTCCGGTTCTGTTTCTTGCCGTCGTCATCCTGGGCAGCATTCGTTTCGGCGTCGTGACACCTACCGAGGCCGGCGTTCTGGCGGTTATCTACGCTTGGGTAGTGGGCATGATCGGCTACCGAGCGTACGGCCCGCGCGATCTCTGGCAGACCCTCCGTACATCCGCCATCGAAGCTGCGATGATCGGTCTATTGATCGGCGTCGCAGCCCCTTTCGCCTTCGTGCTGGTGAGCCAGCAGGTGCCCCAGTCAATTGCCGAATTCGTGACGGGCCTTTCGACGGACCCTTTGGTCATACTCTTGATCGCCAACCTTGTACTGCTGCTGTTCGGCATGTTCTTGGATATTGGCGCATCAATCCTGATTCTGACACCATTGCTGCTGCCGATGGCTACCAGCCTTGGCATTGACCCGATTCATTTCGGGCTCGTCATCGTCATCAACCTGATGCTGGGCGGATTGACCCCGCCGGTGGGGATGCTGGTCTTCGTGACTGCTACCATCTCCCAAACGCCTGCCCATCTCATCTTCAAGTCCATGTTGCCGTTCTTTGCGGCGCTGGTCGCCGTCTTGGTGATCGTTACCTATGTCCCTGCAGTAACGCTGGGATTGGGTTCGCTCATCGGAGGCAATTGACGTTGTCGCCGGTGATTTGGAGGCTTTTCAACGGAGGAGTAGCACAATGCTGAAATCGACAAGAAAGACGGTTGCAACGGGCGTGGCCATTGCTGCCTTGGGGCTGGGGGCAACGCTCGGATCGGCAACCGCAGTGTTTGCGGCCAGCAAGCCGATGACCATTTCGGTCATCTACGGGCCAGAGAAACCGCAGGCCAAGGTCTGGCTGCGCTTCAAGCAGCTCGTCGACCAGCGCCTGCCCGGTCAGTTCAATATCAAGGTCGTGACCAACGGCGCACTAGGCGGCGAGAAGGAAACAACGGAGGGCATCCGGCTAGGCTCCATCCACGGTGCCTTGTCAACCCTGGCCAACCTGACGTCCTGGGTGCCGGAAGGCGCCGTGTTTGACATGCCGTTCCTGTTCCGCAATGCGGATCACATCAAAGCAGTGATGAACGGCCCTATCGGCACCGACTTCAAGAAGAAGTATGAGGCCAAGGGCTTCAAGGTACTGGGCTACATCATCTATGGTGCCCGGCACGTCATCAGCAAGTCGCCAATCCTGGTCCCGGCGGACGTCAAGGGCAAGAAGATGCGCGTACTGCAAAGCCAGCTGCACATCAACCTTTGGAAGTCCTTGGGCGCAAACCCGACCCCAGTGCCGATCACCGAAGCTTATAATGCGCTGAAAACCGGCGTCGTCGACTACATGGACATGACAAAGTCGGGTTATCAGGCGCTGAAGTTGCACGAAGTCGTGCCGCAGTTCTCTGAGACCGGCCACATCTGGGCCTTGGGTGCGATGTACGTGAGCAAGCGTTTCTGGGATGACCTGACGAAGCAGCAGCAGGCAGTTTTCCAACAGACCGCCGACCAGGTCACTCCCTTCTTTAACGAAATGGCTGCTTACGAACAGGGATTGGCCCTGGATGCTGCCGTCAAAAAGGGTGCCAAGGTTCATCGCCCTGACAAGGCGGCATGGCAAAAGGCAATGGCGGGCTTCTGGAAGTCCTATGCCAGCAAGGTCGGCGGCATGGCCAAGATAAAGGCCGTGGTCGACACCAAATAGGCCTTTCGGCCGTCGAGACAGGCAATGGTGCGAACCATCGCCTGCCTCGGCGCCGAGGTGCCATACGTGCAATAGCTTACGGCCCATGCCCCAAGAAGAGACAACTGCCGAAGATGACGGCCCGGTCCGTGTCGGATCGATGCGGGACGAGATCATCCGCATTGTCGTTGACGCATTGAACGAGCAGGGCTTCCCCGGCCTCACTCTCCATACCGTTCGGTGTGATTCGACGCATCGCGAGGCCTTCATCGATATGCTGCGCGATTGCCGGCCGTTGCCGGTGGTCATGAACTTGATACGGGATGCCGAGACGGGCCGGCTTTGAGGATCGCCGGCCGCTCCTGAGCTCCGGCAAGAACGAGAAAATTCTATGGCTAATGTAACGCCCTTTACGTTTTTCCATTCAACGCATCGTGTCCGCTACGCTCCCGGCGCGCTGAATGAGCTGGGGAGCTTGGCCGAAGAGTTCGGCTGTCGCCAAGCTGTGGTAATTGCCGACGAATTCTTCATCGGTAGCGAGGTTGAAGCGCGTTTGGGCGATGTCCTTGGCAGCATGGATCCGGTCTTCCACGGCGTGCCGCAACACGAACCGGATACCGATACGATCGAAGCGGCGCGTGCATTCCTGACAGAGTCACAACCCGACTTGATCATTGCCCTCGGTGGTGGATCGGCAATGGATGCCGCCAAGGTCGCGCGCATGTGCGCGAGCAATCCAGGTCCCATTGAAAACATCGTCGGCCCCGTCGGAGTCAAGATGATGCCCCATGACTCCCTGTTCGTGTGCGTGCCGACGACCGCGGGCACCGGCAGTGAGGTCTCTGAATCCGCAATCATCTCCAAGACGGGCTCCGACTACAAAATGATCTTCCGGTCGTCGGAAATGACTGCACGGGTGGCTATCCTCGACCCGCAATTGTCCGTGACTGCGCCTCCCGGCGTAACGGCGTCGAGTGGTTATGACGCAGTGACCCACGCGGTCGAGGCTTTCACCTCGAAAGCGTCCGGGCCGGTGACTGACCCGATCGCCGTTAGCGCCATGGAGAGGCTTGCCCGTTGGTTGCCGGTCGCCTACGCGGAGCCCGGCAACCTTGAGGCGCGCGGCGAATGCCTGATTGGCAGCATGCAGGCAGCGATCGCCTTCAACAGCGCCCATTTAGGCCTCGCCCATGCCATCGCCGGCGCACTAGGCGCATTGCACCATGTTCCGCATGGGCTGGCGAACGCACTCGGCCTGCCTTGGACGATGGCCTTCAATCATCCACAGCTCGGCGAAAAAGGCGACTTGATTGCCGGACTGTACGGCGGCGGCACAGCCGCCGAAGGGCTGTCCAGGCTACGGCACACGGTCGGGCTTGATATCAGTCTGGACGACTATGTGACGGGCGAGGCAGCCTTGGACGACGTCGCCAAGGGTGCCTCCAGGAGTGGTCAGGTGCGGGTTAATCCGCGCGAGTCGAGTGTGCAGGAAATTCGTACGATCTTGGAGGCCATGCGGCAACCTACCGACGGAGGTCAGCCAGACCTGAATCTATGAAAGGATGCCTGATCGTCATGGACAACGAACGAATGACTTGGGTGGCAAGCTGATCCTCGTCGTCCAACCTGCAAGACTATCGCCACAATCCCTTGGCAGCGGAGCCCCGGCGACTGATAGATCAACTGCCGACAGAAAGGAGACGGTTATGGAAGCATCAATGTTGGAGGAGACTGTTCAGAACCCCAATCCCTATCCGGTTGTTGCGGAGCTTCACTACGATGATATCTGGCATCTCTGCAAACAGTCACAGGAGTTGGCCTGGGATCCGGTCAGGGACATCGATTGGGCCGCGCTCAAGGAAGAAACCAGCAATCTTCCGGATGAAGTGCGCCAAGCCGGGGCGGAATGGTGGAGCTTGCGCGCCTGGATGGAGCATGGGGCCACACCCTACGGGGCGGAACGCCTGCGCCAGGCAATCTTCGAGCACCTGCCGTTCGAGGTGAAGCAGCATGTGACCAACTTCATTCTGGAGGAATTGCGACATCACCAGGCGTCGTTCCTGATCGCCGACGCGCTTGGCGAGTACCAACCGACCCCACGGAGCGATTACTTTCAGATGGTCATCCCCAAGTTCCATGATGAAAAAGATGAAAAAGTCATGCCTTTCTATGCGGGCATGGCGGTCAACACGCTGTTCGAGCAGCTTTCCGGCGAACTCCTCACCGCCCGTTACAAGAATGCACGATATCCGCAGATACGGCTGGCCTGCGAACTGATCTTGCGTGACGAGGCGCGCCACATTCAGTTCGGGCGCATCATCATGAGACGTTTCTTCGACGAGATCTCGATGGATCAGAAGAAGCTGTTGGGTGAGAAGTTCGCCAAGAAGCTGCGCGGCAGCCTGCTCAATGGCGTCTATGCAGTCGTCAATTTGCCGAAGGATGAGCGCCAGCGCTCAGGGAGCGCCCGGGCGCTTGCGGCCGAGTACGGCCTGGGCGCTACGCATCCCGATGAGGAAGTCGGCATCATTGCGGAGGCGCTTGCGACGATCCGGCAGGATGTCGCACCCTACGACGTACCGATCCCGTTCATCAAGGAGATCGAAGGCGAAAACGTTACCGCCGCCCTTGCCGCTGAGTGACGCTTCAAGATGCCGATAATCCAGATTACTCACGCCAGACATGGGTGATTTGGTCAGCGTCGCTGCGACTATTGGGATCGGCTGCATGCTTGTCCGATAATAGGCTCACCAGATACCGGCTCGGTACGCGCAGAGCGCATCATTCTGAGCCTCGGTTGGGCCCAGATCGGAATCTCAATCTGTCGGAATTCCCTGATGCAAGTAGTCAGGTGCCGATGCCGAACAATGCATGAGAAATGGTGACGGTCCATCCGCCCTCGGAACGTGCGACAGTGCTACGAGAACAACTCGCCCCGGCTGCTGGAGCAGGATCTGGTGGAGCGGGTGCGCGGCGTCCTGGCGGCGCTTGCCATGGCCGAGACCATGGAGGGCTTTCATCCGCGAAGCGGCGTCTGGCTGGCGGTCCATCGCCTGTCGGGCGAGCGCCGAAACGAATGGAGCGTGTCGGTGTCGGGCAACTGGCGCATCACGTTCGAGGAACGCAACGGCGCCATCGAGCGCCTGAACCTGGAGGACTACCACTGATGACCGACGGCGGCATCAAGATGGGGATGACGCCCCCTCACCCCGGCGCCTTCATCCGGATCGAGGCACTTGAGGAGTTGGGGTTGAGCGTGTCGGCGGCGGCGCGGATTCTCGGCGTGCGCCGGGCGACGCTCTCGGACCTTGTGAACGGCAACGCCTCCCTGTCGCCCGAGATGGCGCTCAGGGTCGAGAAGGCGTTCGGCCTCAACATGGACCTTTTGCTCAGGATGCAGGCATGGCACGACGCGGCGCGGATGCGCGCGCGGGCCGACGAAATCGACGTTCGGCGCTATCAGCCAGCATGATTCTCGGGTTGCGCGAAATTTGTCGTGGCACGCATGGCCGCAAGTGTACTCCCCGCAGGGGATTGCATAAGCGGCGACTATGCGCCACCAATATGATAGCAAACGTGGAGACGGACCGATGGCGACGATCAACGTGAGACAGCTGGACGACGATGTGGTGGACCGCCTCAAGCAGCGCGCTTCGTCGAACAACCGCTC
>JAPOSK010000171.1 GCA_026709725.1 Paracoccaceae bacterium
AGGATCCGGATCACGACATAGTCAAGATACTCGGCAGTGTGCTGACCGGGTCGGATCCCGGGAATGAAACCATTCTGGTTCTTGAGATTTTCTGCGACATCCTCGGTCTTGAATGTCACGTTCTGTGTGTAGAAGTAGCAGAAAAAAACAATCATCACGACAAAGAACAGAAGATACAGTGGTTGACCGGGCCCAAAATACGCCAACAGCGTCGACATGAACGGATTGGTCGAATTGCCTGAGAAGGTGGCAACGGTTGTCGGCAGAAGCAGCAGGGAGGAGGCAAAGATCGGCGGAATAACGCCTGAAGGGTTGACCTTGACCGGCAGATAGGATGAACCGCCCTGGAAGACCTTGTTCCCCTGTTGCCGACGCGGATAGTTGATCTGGATTCGCCTCAGCGCCCGTTCCACATAGACAACACACCCGACGACCGCGACAATCATTGACAGGACCCCGACGATCACAAACGGTGAGAGGACGCCGGACCGGCCCTGGCTCAGAAACTGTGCCAGCGCTGCCGGAATTTCCGCGATAATCCCGGTGAAGATGATGAGCGAGATACCGTTGCCAATGCCGCGGGCCGTGATCTGCTCCCCGAGCCACATCAGCATCATGGTTCCGCCGACAAGAGTGATGACGCAGGCAATCCGGAAATACCAGCCGGGATCGATGACAAGGTTCCCCGTCTCGAGACTCACAGCGAGACCATAAGCCTGGAAGGTGGCAAGGAACACGGTTCCATAGCGTGTGTACTGGTTGATCTTCTTGCGGCCCTGCTCACCCTCTTTCTTGAGCTGCGTCAGGCTTGGCACCATGGCCACCATGAGCTGGACAATGATCGAGGCCGAAATATAGGGCATGATCCCCAGGGCGAAGACGCCCATGCGTCCAATCGCACCACCTGTAAACATGTTGAGCATGCCGCCAAGGCCCGAGGAGGCCTGATCGACAAAGTCGCGAAGGGCGACCGTATCAATGCCCGGAACAGGGATAAATGTGCCAATCCGATAGACGATCAGCAGGCCCAATGCAAAAAAAATACGGTGCCGCAGTTCAGTGGCCTTACCGAAAGACCGCCAGCTGACATTTGCGGCCATCTGTTCTGCTGCAGATACCATGGAGAATCCCTTATCGCCTGTTTCCTGTGATGGGCTGCGGATGACTATGCCGCATATCCGACCGGATTGCCACTGTCTGCCCCCAGAATGCCCGCCGGCCCCACGATTCCAATCCCCATCATGACTGGATCGCGAACAGCCCGACTATTCCTCAACCACCGGATCCTGATCCGTATCCGATGCCGAATCCCCCTCGGACCCAGGGGCCGGCTCACCGGCTTTTGCGTCAGAACCCCCTGTGGATTCTGCTGCCGTCCCGGTCGCGCTCTTTCGAGTGTCCGCCGCCGCTCCGGTGGCTGCATTGCCCGCTCCGGAAAATGCATCCTCACCTGTCCCGGCGGGCGTATCACCGTCGGTGAGCAACACTGTGCCGCCGGCCGCCTTGACCGCCTTGATGGCGCTGGCCGATGCACCGGTCACAGTGATGGTGATTGCGGCGGTCAGGGCCCCTTTGGCAAGGAGGCGGATTCCGTCACGACGACGGCGAACAAGACCACACGCAACGAGTGTTGTTTCAGTGATGGGCGCGGCGGGATCCACCTGACCACGGTCGATGGCGGCCTGCAGACCGCCAAGATTGAGAATCGCCATCGTCTTTCGATTGATGGAATTGAAGCCACGCTTCGGCAGACGCTGGTAGATTGGCATCTGGCCGCCTTCGAATGACCCGAGGGCAACACCCGATCGGGAGTTTTGCCCCTTCATGCCCCGACCCGCTGTCTTTCCGAGGCCGGATCCCGGCCCCCGGCCCCGTCGCTTGCGGCGCCTGCGGGCACCGGGACTGTCTTGCAACTCATGCAGTTTCATGACTCTCTCCTGGCGGGTGCTGTCAGTTGTCTTTGTCGACGATCTGGACGAGGTGCGGGATCTTCCTGATGACACCCCGGATGGCAGGTGTATCCTCAAGTTCGCGCACGCGATTCATCTTGTTCAAACCAAGACCCGCAAGCATCCGGCGCTGGTTGGCCGGTCGACGAACAGGTGAGCCGATCTGTTTGACCCTGATCTTGCCTGGCATGACTGACTCCTCACCCAACCGGTTTCTCAGCAGGTTCACGACGCAGGATTTCAGCAACTTTCTTGCCGCGCCTGCGCGCCACAGCGCGGGGACTGCTGATCTTGCCAAGAGCATTGAGCGTCGCCCGGATCATGTTGTAGCGATTCTGTGAACCAATCGACTTGGCAACAACATCCTGCACACCGAGCATCTCAAAGACTGCGCGTGCCGGACCGCCGGCAATAATCCCCGTTCCCGGTGGGGCTGTGCGCAGAATGACCTTGCTGGCACCATGGGATCCCTCAACATCATGGAACAGCGTGCGACCTTCCTTCAGGACAATCCTGCTCTGATTCCGGCGGGCGTTCTGGGTTGCCTTGCGGACCGCCTCAGGCACTTCCTTGGCCTTGCCCTTGCCAAAACCGACCCGTCCATTCTGGTCACCGACAACAACCAGTGCGGAAAAGCCGAATCGCTTGCCACCCTTGACCGTCTTGGAAACGCGGTTGATCGCCACGAGCTTGTCACTGTAGTCATTTGACTCGTTGCGCTCTTTTGCTGTCGTATCACGTGCCATCATTGTCTCCTGTCAAAATTGCAGCCCGCCGGCCCGTGCGGCTTCGGCGAGCGCCCTGATCCGACCGTGATAGCGATAGCCGCCCCGATCAAAATAGCATTCCCTGAAACCGGCGGCTGTCGCACGCTCGGCGAGGACTGTGCCGATGGCGCTCGCAGCTGTCACACCTCCTCCGGACCTGACATCAATCGTCTTTTCCAGCGAGGATGCGGACGCAAGTGTGCGGCCCGCCTGATCATCGATCAACTGGGCGCTGATATGCCTGTTGGACCTGAAGACCGACAGTCGCAGGCGACCCCGACTGCTGGATCTGAGGCGATTGCGAACCCGCAGCCGCCGCTTGTGGAATCTTGTGGTTTTTCTGGTCCCCATGGCTTACTTCTTTTTTCCCTGTTTGCGGAAAATATACTCATCCCGGTACCGGATCCCCTTGCCCTTGTAGGGTTCGGGCGGGCGCCAGCGGCGAATGTCGGCAGCCACCTGCCCCACCCGCTGCTTGTCATTCCCCTCAACGATGATCCGGGTGTTGGAAGGAGTCGTGATTGTGATGCCCTCAGGGACCTCGACGAACACATCGTGGCTGAAGCCAAGCGCAATCTTCAGCCTGTCGCCCTGCATTGCAGCCCGGTAGCCAACGCCATTGATCTCCAGCTCGCGCCTGAAGCCCTCGGTCACACCGAGAATGCAGTTGTTGAGCATGGTGCGGCACATGCCCCAGTTCACCTTGCTCTCCTTGCTGTTTGCGCGGGGGGCCAGCGTGATCTGATTCTCCTCAAGATGAACACTGACTTCGCGGACCAGCGGGAAAGACTGACTCCCGCGTGGCCCCTTGACCACAATCGAATCACCATCATCCCTGACTGTAACGCCAGCCGGAATGGGAATGGGAACCTTGCCGATTTTTGACATACTCTCGTTCCTCTTGAATCGGATCGTCGGATTCTGGATGGGATATCAGAAAACGGTGCAGAGGATTTCACCGCCGAGCCTGGCTGAACGGGCGTCACCGTCCGACATCACGCCGTGTGATGTTGAGACGATCGCCACACCAAGCCCCTGGCGCACCAGCGGCAGGTCCCGGGCACTCGAATAGACCCGGCGGCCCGGTTTGGATATACGCTTGATCTCAACGATGGCCGGATCACCATTGTGGTATTTGAGGCTGATCTCGATCTCACCCTGCGCGTTCCCGCCCTCGAGATCTTCATAGCCCCGGATGTAGCCCTCGCTCAGCAACACATCAAGCACCCATTTGCGCAACCTCGAAGAGGGTGTGCGCACTGTTGAGCGATGGCGGGTCTGGCCATTGCGAATGCGGGTAAGCATATCACCCAGCGGATCAGTAAACGACATCCCTGCTCTCTCCTACCAGCTTGACTTGACCATTCCGGGGATCTGCCCCGAACCCCCAAGTTCCCGGACAGCAATCCGTGAAATCTGCAGTTTCCGGTAAAAGCCGCGGGGCCGACCTGTCCGCTGACACCGATTGTGGAGGCGGGTCGCCGATGAGTTGCGTGGCAGTTTTGCCAGTTTCAGGCTCGCCTTGAACCGCTCGTCCATCGGCAACTCCCCATTCTGTATCATGACCTTGAGTTCTGCCCTGGCGTGTGCGTATTTTTTAACCATGCGCTGCCGCTTGCGTTCACGCTCCACCATCGATTTTTTTGCCATATTTCAGTCTCCTTCACTGCCTGAACGGCATATTCATGCGGGCCAGCAAACTTCTGGCCTCGACATCGGATCGGGCCGATGTGCAGATGGATACGTCCATGCCGAGAATGTCCTGGACGCTGTCATAATCAATTTCCGGGAAAACAATGTGTTCACGCAGCCCCAGAGAATAGTTGCCCTGTCCATCAAATGACCGGGGGTTCAGACCCCGGAAATCCCGAACCCGCGGCAGGGCAACAGTGATCAGCCGGTCAAGAAACTCATACATGCGCATGCCGCGCAATGTCACTTTGGCACCGATGACCATGCCCTCCCTGAGCCGGAAGGTCGCAATCGACATCCGGGCCCGGGTGACAACAGATTTCTGACCGGCAATCAGTGTCAGGGCATCCGCCGCGGCCCTGGCTTTTTTGGAATCCTTGACAGCCTCGCCGACGCCGATGTTGAGAGTGACCTTGGTGACGCGCGGAATCATCATGACATTGCGATAGCCAAACTCCTCCGTGAGCGCCGGTCGGATCTCATTGTCATACATCGCCTGCAGGCGGGGCACACTAGCCATCGATCACCGCTCCTGTCCGCTTCGCATACCTGACCTTCCTTCCATCCTCGAAGCGGAATCCGACACGCGTCCGCATTCCATCCGCCGGATCGACGAGTGCAACATTGGAAATCGCAATGGGCAGCTCAACCGGTTTGCGGCCTCCGTCTTCGTTGGGCGTCTGCTTCTGGTGCCTGATTGCGATGTTCAGACCGGCCACGGTCACGGTCCCTCGAACACGATCCACCGCGATGACCTCACCGGACCGCCGGATATCCTTGCCGGTGATGACCATAACGGTATCACCCTTCCTGATCTTGGCTGCCATCAGAGCACCTCCGGGGCAAGTGAAATAATCTTCATGAACTTGCGGGCCCGCAACTCACGGACAACCGGACCGAAGATCCGGGTCCCGATGGGTTCATCATTGGCGTTGAGAATCACGGCTGCATTGCGGTCAAACCGAATAGCGGTCCCATCCTCGCGCCGGACCTCCTTGGCCGTTCGAACCACGACCGCCCGGCGGACATCGCCCTTTTTGACACGGCCACGCGGTATGGCTTCCTTGATTGATACGATGATGATGTCGCCAACCGATGCAAAGCGGCGGCGTGAGCCACCGAGCACCTTGATGCACTGCACCTTGCGGGCACCCGAATTATCAGCAACATCCAGATTTGTCTGCATCTGGATCATATCATCTCTCCCGACCTGTGGGGTCCGATTGCCGGCCCCAGGGTTTCGTTCAATGCGGCAGACGTCGCACGAATTCAGGACGCCTGCTCAACCACCTCCCAGCATTTGGTTTTTGACCTGGGCGGACACTCGCGGATGCGAATGACATCGCCCACCTTGGCATTCATGCCAGCATCATGGGCACGGTAACGCTTTGATTTTCTCACTGTCTTCTGCATCACAGGATGCATGAACCGTCGTTCAACCCGGACAGTTACCGTCCCCTCAGACTGACTGCTGATCACCTTCCCTGTCAGAATCTTCCGTGGCATCACGCCGCCTCCTCACCGGTCCGCTTTTCCTGCAGGACTGTTTTGACCCTTGCCACATCCCGGCGGACAACCCGGATGCGGGCAGTATTGGTAAACGCGCCCGACACCAGCTGGAAGCGGATATTGAAAAGTTCCTGCTTGAGTTTCAGGAGATCATCACTGAGTTCATCAATGGTTTTCTCCCGCAGTTCAGCCGCCTTCATTACCGATCTCCCCAAAAAAAATCGAGTCGCCATTACCAGTCGAGGTGCTGTTACCAATCAAGGCGGCGGACGATACGCGACTTGACCGGGAGCTTCATGGCCGCAAGCCGCAAGGCCTCACGCGCGACACCCTCATTCACCCCGTCAATCTCAAACATCACCCGGCCGGGCTTGACCCGCGCCGCCCAGTACTCGACGGCACCCTTGCCCTTGCCCATCCGGACCTCGGTCGGTTTTTTTGAGATCGGCACATCCGGAAAGATTCGAATCCAGACCCGGCCCTGCCGTTTCATGTGGCGGGTCATGGCCCGACGGGCGGCCTCGATCTGACGCGCTGTGATCCGCTCCGGCTGCAGCGCCTTCAGGCCGAAGGAGCCAAAGTTGATATCTGTCCCGCCCTTGGCCTTGCCATGGATGCGGCCCTTGTGCTGTTTGCGATAGCGCGGTTTCTTTGGTTGCAGCATCGTCTACTTCCGTTTCCCTCGATAGCGGGTTGCCATGATGCCATCACGCAACTGCTGTTCGCGTCGGTCCCGGGCCATTGGGTCATGCTCCATGATCTCGCCCTTGAATATCCAGACCTTGACTCCAATGACCCCATAGGGTGTTGACGCGGTGGCACGAGCAAAATCAACTTTGGCCCGGAGTGTGTGCAGCGGCACCCGCCCTTCACGATACCATTCAGTCCTGGCGATTTCGGCACCGCCCAGACGGCCCGCAACATTGACCCGGACACCAATGGCGCCCATGCGCATCGCGCTTTGCACCGATCGCTTCATTGCCCGACGGAAAGACACACGCCGTTCAATTTGCTGGGCAACGGACTCGGCGACCAGCTGGGCATCCGTTTCCGGTCGCTTGACCTCAACGATATAGAGACCAAGCTCGGATTCAGTGAACGTGGTCAGTTTTTCCTTGAGGGGCTCCATGTCAACCCCGCCCTTGCCGACAATGGCACCCGGTCGTGCCGTGTGGATTGTCACCCGACACTTCTTGTGCGGTCGCTCAATAATAACGCGGCTGACACCGGCAGCATAACACTCTCTCTTGATAAACTCCCGGATGTTCAGATCTTCCTGCAGCATCGGCCCAAAGTCATTCTTGTTTGCATACCACCGGCTGTCCCATGTTCGATTGATCTGCAACCGCATGGCGATCGGGTTGACCTTCTGTCCCATCAGGCGCCCCCCTCAACTTCACGGACCACAATGGTCAGTTGGGAAAAGGGTTTATTGATACGGGCCGCCCGCCCGCGTGCCCTGGCCCGGATTCGTTTCATGACAACATTCTTCCCCACGAAAGCCTGGCTCACGACCAGTCGATCAACATCAAGATCATAATTGTTTTCGGCATTCGCAATTGCCGAGTTCAGTGTTTTCAGCACATCACTCGCAATCCTGCGCCTTGAAAACCGCAGTCTCGCCAGGGCCTCCTCCACCGGCCTGCCCCGGATCATGCCCGCCACGAGATTCAGTTTCTGGGGTGAGATCCGCATCATGCGCGACATGGCCAGTGCTTCATTTGCATCCAGACGTTTGCTCAATCCCGATTTGGCCATGATCAACTCCGTCGGGCCTTCTTGTCGGCACCATGTCCGTAATAGGTCCGGGTTGGTGCATACTCGCCGAACTTCTGGCCAATCATGTCTTCCGTAACCAGGACGGGGATATGCTTGCGGCCATTATGCACGCCAAAGGTCAGTCCGACAAACTGGGGCAGGATCGTCGATCGACGCGACCAGATCTTGATCACGTCGCGCCGCCCCGCCTCCTTGGCCCGTTCGGCTTTCTTCAGAACATCCATATCGACAAATGGTGCTTTCCAGACTGATCGCGGCATTAACGTCGCCCCCTTCTCTGCGTCTTCCGTCGCCGGAGGATCAACCTGTCGGTCTGCTTGTTGTTCCGCGTCCGCACCCCCCGGGTGTATTTGCCCCAGGGCGTCACAGGATGCCGACCGCCACTGGCCTTGCCCTCACCACCGCCATGCGGATGATCAACGGGGTTCATGGCAACACCGCGCACTGACGGTCGTCGCCCCCGATACCGGCTCCGACCGGCCTTCCCGAGATTGATATTGGCATTATCCGGATTCGAGACCGCTCCCACAGTTGCCATGCATTGCTCCGGGACAACCCGCAACTCGCCTGACGACAGTCGCAGCTGTGCCATTCCGCCATCCCGGCCAATAAACTGGGCATAGGCGCCTGCAGCCCGTGCCAGCTGACCCCCCTTGCCGGGCTTCATTTCCACATTATGGACAATCGTGCCGATCGGCATGCCGGAGAACGGCATCGCATTCCCCGGTCTGACATCAGCCCGCTCGGAAGCCACGATCATGTCACCAACTGCCAGGCGTTGTGGAGCAAGGATATAGGATTGCTCACCATTGCCGTAGGTCACCAGGGCAATGAAAGCCGTCCGGTTCGGATCATATTCAAAACGCTCGACCTTTGCAGGGTCATTGAGGCGATTGCGCCGGAAGTCAATCTCCCGATACCGCCGTTTGGCCCCACCGCCACGATGCCGGGATGTGATCCGGCCATTGTTGTTGCGTCCACCGCTGGCTGCCAGACCCCTGGTCAGCGACTTGACCGGATCACCCCGCCAGAGATGGGAGCGGTCCACAAGAACAGTGCCACGCTGACCCGGCGTGGTTGGATTGTATGACTTGAGACTCATGCGCGACCACCCGTATCAATCGTATAACCCGCCTCAAGCCGGACATAGGCCCGCTTGGTCGACGGACGCCGTCCGGGTATGCCCCGGAAGCGCACGCGCTTGCCTTTTCGTACCAGCGTGTTCACGCTGCGAACCTTGACCTTGAAGATGGCTTCGACCGCCTGGCGGATCTCTTTTTTGTCAGCATCCATTGCCGTCTCAAAGACAATCGTGTTGTTCGCCGACGCGTGTGTCGATTTTTCTGTCTGGATCGGTCGGCGCAAAAGGTCATAATGCCGGGCTGTCGCGGTCATGACAGGCGCTCCTTCAACATCTCGATGCCCGCAAGCGTGATTGCAAGGCGGTGATGACGCAGGATGTCGTAGACATTGGCCCCCTGTCCCGGAAGTATGTTCACACCCTTGAGATTGCGTCCGGCCTGCAGGAAATCCTGATCAACC
>JAPOSK010000181.1 GCA_026709725.1 Paracoccaceae bacterium
GTCATGATGACATCAGAACCGTCTCAATCAATCGTCCTCGCTTCATCTGCAAGCATGATGGGGATTCCATCACGGATCGGGTAAGCAAGATTGGCGGATTTTGAAATGAGCTCCTGACGATCTGCATCGTATCGGAGGGGGCCGTGCGTTACAGGACAGACGAGCAGTTCGAGCATCCGCGGATCAAATTTCCTGTTGACGGGCGCGTCTTCATCCTGCGTCATGCTGTTTTCTCCATC
The DNA here is from genome assembly GCA_026709725.1 of Paracoccaceae bacterium. GTDB lineage: Bacteria > Pseudomonadota > Alphaproteobacteria > Rhodobacterales > Rhodobacteraceae > MPNP01. The sequence continues at coordinate 240 of JAPOSK010000181.1, forward strand.
CCGGCAGTGACTCCCAGGCAATGATCCGCATCTTCAGCACAACTCTTCAGGCGAAGACAAGCGATGAGAGTCTGCGGCGCCCCCGCAGCACTGAAGGGCTGTTCGGCGCAAGAGAATCAAAGATTCGGAGAAGCTGATCACGTGCGGCACCCTCATTCCATTCGCTGTCACGGCGATACAACTCAAGCAATTCATCAACTGCAGTGTCGGTCTCCCCGCCGGCATGGAGGGCAATGGCAAGATCGAAACGGCACTGGTGGTTTTCAGGTTCACGATCAAGGGCGGCCCGGAGATCATCAACCGGCCCGGCAGACTGGACCTGTCTGGCAAGATCAATGCTGGCCCGGGCTTTCATGATCGGGGTGGAATCCTTTATGGAATCCGGGACTGCGTTCAGCAGTGCTTCCGCCATCTCCAGATCGTCAAGCTGCAAGCGGCACCGGATCATGCCCGCATAAGCCCGTTCATCTTCGGGGTGGCTGGTGAGATACGTGCCAAAGATCTGCATGGCATCCATCATGGCACCATTTTCCAGCAACTCTTCAGCTGCTTCCAGCGGGTCCGAATCATCCTCACCGAGAGTCCTGGCAAGCACAGACCGAATGAAGTCGGTGATATCGCCCTCGGTTTTGGCTCCCATAAACCCATCGACCGGTCGTCCGGCAAAAAAAGCAAAGACGGCCGGGATTGACTTGATGCCCAACTGTGCGGCAAGCTCGCGGTTGTTGTCGATGTTGTACCTGTAGCAAACGATCCTGCCCTTTTGGGCGTTGACAGCCTTCTCAAGGGCCGGACCCATGGTTTTGCAGGGTCCGCACCATGCGGCTGTGAAATAGATCAGGACGGGGCGCGTCTCGCTGGCTGCAAGAACATCATTGGCAAATCCGGATTGATCCGCTGTATGAACAGCGTTTGATGTTTCAGCAGTCGTGCCAAGCATGGAGAGATCTCCCGGAAATGTTGCAGTTCTCTATATGGGACGGGCGGCCGCAAACTCCAAGTGGTGATGTCATTGCGACAGTGCCGTTATCTCAAAACTCGCCATGACCGGGACATGATCTGAAGGACGTGGCCACCCGCGGGCATCGCGCAGGATGGTGCTGCCCGAGGAAAATTCTGCCAGATCCCGGCTGGCCCAGATGTGATCAAGCCGGCGACCACGGTCTGATTTCGACCAGTCCTGTGCCCGGTAGGACCACCAGGAATACAGTTTGCCGTCGGGGATGTGCTTGCGTGTTATGTCTGTCCACCTGCCTGCTGCCATGATGGCCTCCAGGGTTTCTGTCTCGCGCGGCGTATGACTGACGACCGTGAGGAGCTGTTTGTGTGACCAGACATCATCAGGCAGCGGTGCAACATTGAGATCACCAACAAGAATGGTTTTGCGAGGGGGTTCCGCAGATGTCCAGCGTACCATGCCATCCAGATATGCAAGCTTCTCGGCAAATTTCTCATTGGCTGCGGCATCCGCGACATAGCCCCCGGCGGGGACGTAAAAATTTTCGATCGTGATTCCATTTGCCAGTCTGCAGGCGATATGCCGGGCTTCATTTTTGCCATGGATCTGCCGGTTGGCGATGACCTTCAATGGCAGCCTTGAAAGAATCATGACGCCATTGTAGCCCTTTTGGCCACTGATGGCGTGATGGGGCCAACCCAGCTCGTCATAGCGTGCGGTGTTCACATTCTCGGCGGGCGACTTGATTTCCTGCAGGCAGAGGACATCAGGATTCTGTTCAACCAGAAACCGCATGACCAAATCCTCCCGCAATCGGACCGAATTGATATTCCATGTCGCAACTGTCAGATCGGCAGGTCTAGCCATGCTGCAGAGTCCGTTCTTGTGGAGCCCTGATGGAGTAGCCCCCATCACGATAGATGATGACAGTTGGATGGGCGGGGTCCATCTCGATTTTCTGGCGTAACTGGTAAATATGCGTATCAATGGTGCTTGTTGAGGTGTTTGGGGCATACCCCCAGACATCGGTAAGGAGATCCTGGCGGCTCATTGGCATTCCTCGGGCCTTCAGGAGACCCGCCAGGAGGCGCAGCTGCATATTGGTCATGGAATGACTTCGCCCATCGCGATGGACAATCCGCATTTTTGCCGGAATGATTTCGACATCGCCAAGCTCGAAGGGAGTCTCATAGCGATAGCGATGTTCGCTGATCACTGAACGCATACGGGCAAGAAGATCCCTGCCTGCGACCGGTTTCTGCAGAATCGCAAAATGCACACAGTGCTCAATTGTGCCTTCCATCTGATCCATCTCGACCGGGTCCGACAGGATTACGATTGGAATCGTGGTTTTCCCCCTGCTGCTGAAGGTGGTGCTGATCCGATGGATGGACCGGCGAATATCTGTCGACAGGAGCGCCATCTCCACCGAGCCAAGTTCAGTCTCTGTGAGGCACCGGCCATCCGGTGCGACGACAGGACAATAGCGGCCTGTCGCCTCAAGCAGTCTTGCAAGTGCGGTACGGCGCGATGCATTCTGTTCAACCAGCAATGTGTTTGTGACGGGTGTGATGGCGCTATCCCTGATTTTCGACTGTTTCCGCCCCCGGAAGAGATCGGATTTGGAACTTGGACAATCTCTGTGATATATTGGAAGAAAACGAGGGACCGGTCAACCGGTTCCGAAACCGTGGGCAGGTTTTTGGGGGCAGGTTATGGACCCTCCGGATCGCCTGGCACAATTGCCGGGTTACACATTTGATCGGTTGCGCACTCTCCTGGGCGGCACTCACCCGGGAGGGGATGTGATTGACCTGTCAATCGGCGAGCCCCGCCACCGGTTTCCGGCGTGGATATTTTCTGACCTTGAAACCAATGTGCACCATTTTGGTCGCTACCCCAGGCATTTTGGCACACCGGAACTGCGGGGAGCGATTGGTGCATGGATCGGGCGTCGCTACAAGACTGATCTGAACATCGACACCAACCTGATCATTTGCAATGGCTCCCGAGAGGGTCTCTTCAGTGCCTGTATGGCCCTTTGCCCTGAACTGCGGCGGGGCGCCAGGCCATTGGTTCTGATGCCGAACCCGTTTTATCAGGTCTATGCCGGGGCCGCCCTGGCCGCAGGAGCGATCCCCCATTTTGTTCCCGCGACCCGCGAGACGGGCTATCTCCCAAGATACGATGAACTGAGCGAGGATGTCCTGCGCCAGACCGCGATCGTGTTCCTCTGCTCGCCTTCGAATCCGCAGGGGTCAGTGGCAACGCGGTCTGACCTTGCCGCTGCCCTTGATCTGGCGCGGAAGTATGATTTTTACGTGATCGCTGATGAATGCTATTCCGAGGTCTATCGTCACGATCCGCCTCCCGGCATGCTTGAGGTCGCGGGAGCAGCCGATGGCGGCCTTGATCATGTGATCGTTATCAACTCACTCTCCAAGCGATCGAGTCTGCCCGGTATCCGGTGCGGCTTCATTGCCGGTGGAGAGGAAAGCATCAACAGGATCAAGCATTTTCGAAGTTACAATGAGCCCGTTCTGACAGTCCCGTTGCAACTTGCAGCGGCCAAAGCCTGGGGAGATGAGGTCCATGTCCGGGAAAGCCGGGAACTCTATCAGCAGAAATACGAGCTTGCCGATCATATGCTTTCCGGTTTGCCGGGCTATAAAACTCCGGAGGCGGGGATGTTTCTGTGGCTGGACGTCACCGATGGTGAACGCTCCGCCAGGGCCCTGTGGCAGGACTTTGGGGTCCGGGTTGTTCCCGGCCGGTATTTCACCCACGATACGGACCGGACCAATCCCGGCCAGCAATACATTCGCATTGCGCTCGTACCTGACCCGGACACGCTCAAACGTGGCCTGGGTGCAGTTGCCAGCGTCGTCAGGAAATCAATGAGGCAGATGGCATGACGTATCAACTTCAGCAGCGTGACACCTTGCTTGGTGAATACTGGCAGCAGTTTCTGATCAATCGGGGCAAGGAGTTATCGGGTGCCTTCCTTGTCTTCGCTGCAGTGCTGCTGGCCCTGGCCCTCGGCTCCTATTCGCCAGATGACCCGGGCCTGTTCACTGCCACAAGTGCACAGCCAGAGAATCTTGTCGGCATCCATGGTGCTGCTGTTGCCAGCTATCTGGTTTCCACGACCGGTTTTGCCGCTTGGCTGATCGTTGCCATCCTGCTCGCCTGGGGCCTCCGTCTGATCAGACACCATTCCCCCTTCCGTATCCTGATCCGGTTCTGGTACATGCCGCTTGCCATCCTCCTTGCCAGCGCATTCCTCGCAACCGAGCCCCGATCCGATGCCTGGCAGCATCACTTCGGCCTTGGTGGCATCATCGGCGACACGGTGTTTTCCAGCATGGTTATTGCCTACCCAAGTGCCGAACCGGCGATTGAACAGGGTGTTCGATATACCGGCTACCTTTTCCTGCTCCCGCTCGCGCTGATGGCCTTTGGTGTGACTTTCGGCGAGATCCGGTGGGCCGGCCTGCTGGCCCTGCGGGCACCTTTTATCCTGCTGCAAAAGCGTCGCCGGCGTCGACGGGACACCCGCCGCCTGTCCGGAATTCCCCACGAAGAGCCGGATTATGATGAAGACTTCATGGATAATGATTTGTCGCATATGCCAGTGGAGGAGGACATTGAATTTCAGGCTATTGCAGCACCTGACGAACCGCGGATTCTCCTTACAGACGATCCAGGATCAGAAGAACCCGCACCGCCCTCTCACAGGAAACGGCGTCCGGGCAAGCGGCATCTGGGCCAGCTGGTCAAAGGGATCGGCTCCCTCTTCTTTTCCGACAATGAGGAGCAGCTGGATCAGCTCAATCAACGACGGTTTGCCACGACGACAATTTCGAAACGCACACATCCGCATCACAATCCAACGGATGAGATGTTTGCTGATGCAGACGATCCGGCGGCAGGCCACAATCCGGCGGCAGAAACCGGCGATGAGCCACGTATTGTGATGACCCGCAAGCGCTCCCAGCGATCAGGCAGACCCTCGCGGCGAGCCAGCCAGCACCCTCTGCCGCTTGACAGAAGTGACGAAAAATACATCAGCCCCTCACTGGATCTTCTGAGCACACCCGATCATGTCTTCACGATCTCCCAGTCTGTCCCGTCGCTTCAGGAAAATGCCCGGCTGCTTGAGGGGGTGCTGGAGGATTATGGTGTTCATGGTGAGATCAAGACAGTTCGACCGGGTCCTGTTGTGACGCTCTACCAGCTCACTCCGGCCCCGGGTCTCAAGACCAGTCGGGTGATGGGCCTCGCCGATGATATCGCAAGATCCATGTCGGCGCTCTCTGCCCGGATTTCGACTGTACCCGGCGAATCCTATATTGGAATCGAACTGCCCAATTCCACCCGCGAGACCGTTTATTTCAAGGAGCTCGCAGCGCGCAGTGAATTCTCCGACAGCACCAAACGGCTACCGATTGCGCTCGGCAAGAACATCGGCGGCGATCCCGTTATCGTCGATCTCGCGAGCATGCCGCATCTCCTGATTGCCGGGACCACAGGTTCAGGAAAATCCGTGGCAATCAACACCATGATTCTGAGCCTTTTGTACTCTCTGTCACCAGAACAGTGCCGCCTGATTCTGGTTGACCCCAAAATGCTTGAACTCAGCGTTTATGACGGCATTCCGCATCTTATGGCACCTGTTGTGACCGATCCCAAGAATGCCGTTGCAGCCCTGAAGTGGGTTGTCGTGGAAATGGAAGAACGCTACCGCAAGATGTCGCGCCTTGGTGTCCGCAACATTGATGGCTACAACATCCGGATGCGCGAGGCCGCGCAAAGCGGTCGCCCGATCACGCGGGAGCATCAGATCGGGTTCGATCCCGAGACCGGTTCTCCTCTCTACGAAACGGAAACAATCGAAACGGAAACCCTCCCCTACATTGTTGTGGTTGTCGATGAGATGGCTGACCTCATGATTGTTGCCGGCAAAGAGATCGAGGCCTGTGTCCAGCGTCTCGCCCAGATGGCGCGTGCATCGGGAATTCATATCATCCTTGCCACACAGCGCCCCTCGGTTGACGTCATCACCGGAGTGATCAAGGCCAATTTCCCCACCCGGATCTCATTCCAAGTCTCACAGAAGGTTGACAGCCGTACAATTCTCGGTGAGCAGGGCGCAGAGCAACTGCTCGGACAGGGAGACATGCTCTATATGTCCGGTGGCGGTCGGGTCGAACGGGTCCATGGGCCGTTTGTCTCTGATCATGAGGTCGAGCAGGTTGTCGAATATCTCCGCTCACTCGGACCGCCTGACTACCATCCGGAAATTCTCAATGGACCGGATGATGGCACTGAAGACGAAATCAATCAGGTGCTCGGTCTGGAGCGGTCCGCATCCGGTGATGAGGAATACGAACAGGCTGTTGCGATCATCATGCGGGATGAGAAGGTGTCCGTTTCCTACGTTCAGCGCAAGATGGAAATCGGCTACAACAAGGCTGCCCGCATCGTGGAACGAATGGAAGAAGAAGGCATCATCTCGCCCGCCAACCATGTCGGCAAGCGTGAAATCCTGCGCGTTTCCTGATCGATCACCTGTGTGCGGAATCAATCAGCATGCTGCACCCGCATCACATCGGCCCACAAATGGAATCTCTGGATCAAATCATGGAAGAACAACGGCAGATCAGAAAAGAACAACAGGTGCCGGTCTCTCGCAACAGGTCTGAACAGGCCATGCGTCATCAGGAGATCATGATTCCGGCACCCGCTCAATGCCTGTGCATGACCGGGCTGAGGACAGGTCTTGCACGACTTTGGACAGGTCTTGCAGTTCTGCTGTTTGCCGTGCTTCCAGCCATGGCCGATGACACAGCTGGCAATCCCGTCACGGCGGCGGATATGAGTGCCTATATCGAGGCCCTGAATGTGGGTGAGACAGCATTTGTACAATACAACCCTGATGGATCGCAGTCGAGTGGACTGTTCTCCTTTCGCCGGCCCTGGCATGCCCGGATTGATTACTCACCACCGAATCATGCAATCATTCTGGTGGCCGGACGGCGCGTGGCGGTCTTTGATCTCAACGCCAACACCGGCCCGGCTCAATACCCCTTGAGTCGGACACCATTTGAGGTGTTTATAGGACGGAACATCAATCTTGCTGATGCGGAACACTTCCGATCCCTGGAAACCAGTCCCGAGGGAAGCCGGATCAATCTCGCTCTCAGCAAGTCGACCGATGAGTCGATCACGCTGTACTTTCACAATGATCCGCTCGCGCTGCGAGGCTGGGTTTATCAGGATGCCCAGGGCAATGAGACCACAATGGTTTTTGACGAAATCAATGAGGATGTCAGTTTCCCGCAAGGTCATTTCAGCATCGAGCAGCTGCGTGAACGCCTGTTCCCCGACTCGTAAAACCGGCCCACGACAATGGCACGCCCTTGCCGGGACGATCAAATGAGGCCGCTGGCCGCATCACCAGGGCAACCAGTCTCACCACCAGACTGAAAACCCGGGAATTGTTAGGCCGAAGCTCCAGAGCTCCATCAGCACACATCCCCGATCCTGAACAGGTCTGATTTTTCGGGAAGGGGTTTTACTGGGACCGTTTGTGCCCGGTCCCAAGCCAATCAATGGCCGAGTGGCTCCAAGACCTCGGGTCCGCAACGGTGCCAGGATCGTCAAGCAGGGTCCAGACACTGTGCACAGAGGTGTGCCATCCGCTGTGTACTTGCCGGCAGTCTTAGCCCGGGCACCGCCTGATCGTGCGGCAGGCACGCAGGTGACGACATGCGCCCGTACCTGGGTTCCGGTCCGATGAAAGATTGGGCGGACCTCCCGGTCTTTCTCATATCTGGGATCGACGGTTTTCAGACAGCCCCATGTTGCACTACAAAGGGCATGCATGTTCCGTGCTGGACAGGCGTTTGTATGCCCGCAGTGTCCCATCTCCATCCATTGCTGGCTACCCATCGTATCGCTGTCAAGGCTGGTACGGATGACAGTGATCCCGTCCATCTCTGCTTCGGCTGCGATGAATTCGGTATTGCGCTCCCAGGTGAAGACACCATCCTCGTCAACGGACCCGGTGATGTGCTTCGCCATCTTGTCGTGACCGATGACCCGCCCGACCTGTGCACCGATCTGTTCCGCATTCCCATCATCATGATGTTTGGCGCGACGCTTTACGCGCTTGGTGGCAAGAGCAATGGGTTCAAGCAGGTCCTCGCGCTTGCGGGCGTGCTCCCCGGCAAGCGGGGGATTGCGGTGGACTCCGTCTCCTGTGATCAATGGGTGTTCCCCTGCCACCTGCTCTCCAGGATAGGTATCACGTCCTCGGCCAGGTCCTTCTCGTCAAAAAGCGACATCGCTGCCGTGCTCTCCTCAATGAGAGCAAGGATTGCAGGGCCCTAAGGAATGATGTGCGGCATGGCGCCCGAGATCCCATCCCACCCCGACTGGCAGCCCGGCGGGCTGGACTTCCTTGCCTAGGCCCTGTTGACACCCACCGCCCCGCAATCACGCCAGCCACCCGATCAATGAAGGCCGAGAAGTTCACCACCGTCTTGCCTGCCCGTGTCGCAATCCCCCGGAACGCCTTGCGTTCCGCGAAGAAGTTCTCGATCGGGTGCCGCCAGCCATCCAGATCCCGGTCATGCTCCCGAATCACGGTCCGGTTCTTCCGGGCCGGAATGACGGCCCTGATTCCCCGCGCCCCGGGATCGGCGAGCAGGGCATCGGCATCAAGGGCCCTGCCCTCGATGCGGGCCCCGCAGCCCGGACCGTCCAGCACCGCATCCGCTCCCCCCTCCCTGATGACAGAATGGGGTCATGGGCCCCACCGGGGAGGATGGTGAAGCGGACGGGATGGCCAAGGGCATCCGTGAGGGCGACGATCCTGGGGGTCGGGCCGCCCCCATCCCCTTGATCTCCCCATCGCCCTGATCTCCATTGGGCGGCCGATGGCCTGATTCCGGGTCCCCCATCTGTGTGATCCCCCATCAGCATTCCGATGGGGCGCCGGCGGCCCT
>JAPOSK010000208.1 GCA_026709725.1 Paracoccaceae bacterium
CAATCGCGCGCAGGACCGGCAGGGTGACCTTACGCTCCCGAAAGTCATCGCCGACATTTTTCCCCAACCGATCTGTCGCACCGGAGTAGTCGAGAAGATCGTCCATGATCTGGAAACTGACGCCCAGCGCATCGCCATACTCCTCACATGCCCTGATTGCATCGCTGTCAGCCCCCGACACGACAGCCCCGACCCTGGCCGCCGCCGAAAACAGTGCAGCTGTCTTGCCACGAATAATCCGGAAATATGTCTCATCGCCCATGGCCAGATTCCGATGGGAGACAAGTTGCAGAATTTCGGCCTCCGAAATCGTCGCTGAGGCGTCTGCAAGTGTCATCAGGGCCTCAATTGAATTTGCGGCAACCATCAGCTGGAAAGACCGGGCAAACAGATAATCCCCCACCAGTACTGATGTCTTGCTGTCCCAAATCGTATTGGCTGTCGGACGCCCCCGGCGCTGCATACTCTCGTCGACGACATCATCGTGAACAAGTGTTGCCGTATGAACAAATTCAACCGCTGTTGCGAGATTGACATGATCCTCGCCAGAGCAGCCGAGAAGGTTGGCGGTCGACAGCGTCAGAACCGGCCGGATTCGCTTGCCACCCCCCTCAAAGAGATGTGTGACGACCTCGTTGATACGATCCACGGTTTCGGAGCCTGACAGGCTCACGATCTTCTCCTCAACCCTGACCAGATCCCTGGCAATAACATCCGGCAGGCGGGTGAGGGGAAAGTTCGAACTCATAGGCATATCGGAATCGCCGCCCGACCTGCATTTTTGATGCCCCTCTCGACATCGTCACCGGGTTGGGGGTATAGAACCGTCATGAAGGAAATCCTGAGAACGACCGATCCAACGCTGATTGCCTTCTCCACGGCATTGCTTGAGGGGGAGGGCATACAGCCCTTCGTCATGGATGTCCATATGAGTGTCATTGAGGGGTCTATTGGCATCTTCCCCCGGCGCCTCATGGTTGCCGACCGGGATTATATCTGCGCCCGCCGTATCCTTGCTGACAATGAAATTGATCTTCCTGAGGACTGAGCACCACCATCGCCTCAAAAGATATTTTTCACTCCCCCGCAGATTTTCCTTGTCTCACCCATGGGTCATTCACTACAATGACCGGGCTTGTTGCAACTCACAGAAAAGGAGGCCCGAATGACGGCGGAGGAAAAGCGCGATTCACTTAAAAAAGAACATGAAGAACTTTCGAGGCTGGTCGAACAGGAAGAACAGTACCCGTCACCCAATCAGTTTTACATCTCCGAGCTGAAGAAAAAGAAGCTCCAGCTCAAGGAACAGATTGAGGGAATCAGCTAGCATTCCCCACCCCTGCATCCCGCGAGGACACATCCGCCCGCCCGCTTCTCCAGCGGCCCTCACACACCCGGCCCGGTCAGGGTGATGCCGTCAGGGATCTTCGCCGCCCGTTTCCCTGCTCAACCCCGCAACCGGACCTTAACCGGGCCCCGTTGGCGGCACAGCACCTGGAGGTGGCAGGCGGTCGCACCGGATGCGCATCAATCCTGATCTCTGGCTGCCACCGGACCGAACTGCAACCGGCTGGCCAGATCATGGCGGAGGTTCGATCCCGGGGCGTTGCCCCTCGGACCGGAAGCGGGAATCAAGGACACAACTGACAATCATTGCAACCGCAGTGACCTGGATCCGGTTGTTCCGAAAGAGGGGTTGCACATCTGCACACGGACGATGGTATTGCCCGCAGCCCGGGCAACGAACCCTGTCTACCCATTGGCAACAGGAAGCATTTGACTGCGGGCGTTCACGTTGATCATATGTGGGCTGCCAATCAGCTGCAGGGCGATATCTGCCGCCGGAAGAACAAATCCCGCCCACAGATATGCAAGGGTGACTGCAATTCGGTCATCCATGGTGTATGTGTGTGAAGCGGAGTGACCGGAGAGAGACATGACCGAAGTCGACCTTGATGGTCTGCATGCGTTCATTGCCAGTTCGGAGGGCTCATATCCGCCGGTATTTGTTGGACGCGAGCCTGAACTGAACACACTGATGACGGCGGCCCGGGAGACCTGGCATCTTTTCCGTACAGGACAGAGCGGCAGCCTGAGCAAACGGACCCATATTGTCCATGGCGCGCCCGGAGCCGGGAAGAGCACTCTTCTGTGGGAGCTTGATCAAAGATTGCATGCTGTTGCCCCGGAAACAGGCAGACCGCGGTTGTTGTATACGAACAGTGCCGAGCTCGAGATGGATATGAACATGGTCCTTGAACGAATGGAAGGACTGGCCAGACTGGATGCAGACAACTGGCAACAGCGACTGAAAACCATGGCATCCCGGGTGAGCGGGTCCATCAACTTTGGTCCGTTCACCACAAGCCTTGACCCAGATGACAGCCTGCACGGACGACCACAGACCCTTGGCCAGCTGCGGGAGCGATTACCACCAGACCGTTGGCAGACCCCGGTTGTCCTGGCTATTGACGAGTTCCAAAACATTGGCAGTTCAGAGCAATCCCCGGTCTCCCGATTGCTTCAGGCACTGCATGAAGCCAGTTGCGGTCTGCCGGTCATGCTGGTGTTGTCCGGGCTTGGCAATTCGCCCGATCAGGCAAGGAAGATCGGACTCACCCGCGGGCTGGCAGTCACCGGGATCGGGTGCCTGTCAGAAGAGGAAGCCCGGGCACTTGTTCGCGGCTGGTGTCGGCATTACGGGTTGGATACGGATGAACATGGCACGGAGATTGATCATTTTGCCGACAGCACAGGCGGCTGGCCACGGCATCTGCACTTCGCCCTGCAGGCCCTGGCCGGTGAGCTTGTGCGCTCTGATGTGGACGGGCAACTGTCCCGGGTTTTCTGGCAGGGTGTGATGAACGGGAGCATGGATCTGCGGCGAAAATACTACTATGATCAGCAAAGCCCGGAGATGCAGGCTTCTGCATACCTGGTTGCAGCCCTGATGCGGGATTTGCAGCCTGAAAGAGGTCCGATCGGAGTTGACAGACTTATCCATCGCCACCGCAGGAAGGAATCGGGGTGGAGGCTGCCGGATGGAATGAGTTCCTGGGATTTCCAGAGCCACCTCATCCACCGGGGCGTGTTGCATCCGGGTGACGACAGCAGCCTCAGTTGCCCAATTCCAAGCTTCAGGGATTTCCTGATCGCCCAGGGAGAGCCGGCACCAGCGCCGGCACAGGAACCGGATGGTGCATCGCCGCAACCCTGATCCGACGGAACCCCGTTGCCCCCGTTGCCGTTTTGACGCATGGCTGTCGAACCCTGGTCAATGTGTCTGATGCATGGAGGCCCCGGATCAATGACACAATGCAACCCGCGTGCCGCTGCAAAACCGGAAACAGCGAAATAGATCTCCACACCATATTTGCCGGCATAGGTGATGGTCTCGCCGATCTTTTCCGAAGTCAGCAAGCACCCCGGCGGAGATCAGGACAGACATTGTCGCGGCGGTCCCGTGCAAACCGGCATGAAACCAGTCTCCACCGTGATCGGATCATGCCCACCCTCTGGTCAATCTCTTGCCATGGAGAGCACCCGAATGGGTCTCCGCCGACCCGGCCGGCAAGGGCTTTGCCAAAAGATCAGGCCATATACTGCCCGCCATTGGCCGAAAGGGTTGAACCGGTGATGAACCCGGAGCTGTCGGCAGCAAGGAAAGCGACGCATTGGGCGATTTCCTCGGCCTCGCCGAGGCGACCAACGGGGATCTGGGCAACAATTGCATCCCGGACCTTTTCCGGGACAGCCATGACCATCTCGGTGGCAATGTAACCCGGACAAATGGCATTGACGGTGATGCCCTTGCGGGCTCCTTCCTGGGCCAGAGCACGGGTGAAGCCGATATCACCGGCTTTTGCAGCCGAGTAGTTCGCCTGACCGATCTGTCCTTTTTGACCATTGACGGATGAGATGTTGATGATTCTGCCAAAACCGCGTTCCCGCATGCCTTCCCAGACCTGATGGGTCATATTGAAAACACCATTCAGGTTGGTTCCGATCACTTCCGACCATTGTTCGGGCGTCATGCGATGGAACATGGCATCACGGGTGATACCGGCATTGTTGACCAGGATTTCAACCGGCCCCAGTTCTGCTTCCACGGCCTTCACGCCCCCGGCACACTCCTCATAATCAGCCACAGACCATTTGAATGTCCTGATTCCGGTGTCCCTGGTGAATGCTTCCGCAGCTTCATCGTTGCCTGCATAGCTTGCCGCAACCGAATAGCCGGCTCCGGCCAGCGTTCTGCTGATTGCAGCACCGATTCCCCGGGTTCCACCGGTTACCAATGCAACTCGTGACATGACTGTCTCCTTTCCTCTTGATTGCGGGTCCTGGTTAGACGCTCTCCAGACACATGGCAACACCCATACCGCCGCCAATGCACAGCGTGGCAAGCCCGCGTTTTGCCGAACTCCGCTTCATCTCAAACAACAGTGTGTTCAGAATTCTTGCTCCGGATGCACCGATCGGGTGACCAATGGCAATGGCTCCCCCGTTGACATTGACAATTTCCTGATTCCATCCCATTTCACCGTTCACGGCACAGGCCTGTGCGGCAAACGCCTCATTGGCCTCAACCAGATCAAGATCATCAATTGTCCAGCCGGCTTTTTCCAATGCCCTGCGGGACGCATTGACCGGACCAATCCCCATGATTGAGGGGTCAACCCCGGCCGTTGCATAGGACACGATCCTGGCCATCGGTTCAATGCCCCGTTTCTCTGCATTCTCCGATGTCATCAGAAGAACGGCCGCAGCGCCATCATTGATACCGGATGCATTGCCGGCCGTCACTGAACCTTCACGGTTGAATGCCGGTCGGAGTTTTTGCATGTTCTCGATTGTTGCTCCGATCCGGATGTACTGGTCGGTATCCTCGATGACATCCCCCTTGCGGGACCTGACCGTGACCGGGGTGATCTCATCCTTGAACTTTCCGGCCTTCTGGGCCGCTTCGGCCTTGTTTTGCGAAGCCAGTGCGAATTCATCCTGACGTTCGCGGTTGATCTGCCATTTTTCAGCCACATTCTCAGCCGTAACACCCATGTGATAGCCGTTGAAAGCGTCCCAGAGTCCATCCTTGATCATGCAGTCAACAAATTCGACATCTCCCATCTTTTTCCCGTTGCGCAGATGCGCCACATGCGGTGAGAGACTCATGTTTTCCTGACCTCCCGCAATCACCACATCCGCATCACCAAGACTGATGTGCTGCGCTGCGATTGCCACCGCGCGCAAGCCTGATCCGCAAACCTGGTTCAGGCCCCATGCCGATGATTCAACAGGCAAACCAGCCTCAATATGAGCCTGCCGGGCCGGGTTCTGTCCCTGACCGGCACTCAAAACCTGTCCCAGAATTGTTTCGGACACCTCTTCCTTGTCGACACCACCCCGCTCGACCACCGCATTCAGGACCGCTGCACCCAGAGTGTGTGCAGGGACATTGGCAAACATGCCATTGAAATTCCCCACAGGGGTGCGGGCAGCCGCACAAATCACAACATCAGTCATTCACTTGATTCCTTGATAATGAGGCCCCACCGGCCGTTTGGGTTCCCTCTATTACACATTCCTGCCGGAATAAAGGTTGATGTTGCAGTGCAGCATCAGAATCAGCAGGAATCGCATTGCGAGACATCCATGCAATCACTGGCACCCAACCAGCCCGATGCGAGGCAGACAATGCGCATCCGGGCATGCCGGTGTATTCGTGAAGATGGGAAAGCCGGCACGAAAACGATTGCTCTCTGTCAAATCCCAAGGGACAGCGATCAGCCGGGACGGAACGGGCAGAGGAGCATCCCAACTCCTCAATCCCCATGCGGCATGAGAGTCACGGAGAGGCCTGCTTCCTCCAACATGGTCTTGCCTGCCCGGAAACTGGCATCAAGGGCACCATCGATTGCGGGGATGGGCGGACAGACCAGCGCCGCAAGACCGGACTGGATGATGGCGCGGCTGCAATCGGCGCAGGGGAAACGGTTGACGTAAAGCGTGGCACCGGCCACCGGAACACCGATTCTGGCAGCGTTGTAGAGTGCATTGCGTTCGGCGTGCTCGAACCAGAGAAACTTCGTTCCGCTCTCGCGATCAAAACGACTTTGGTCCCGACCGGAAATCCCCCGCGGGAAACCGTTGTAGCCGGTTGCCAGGATCACATGGCCCTCGCCGACAATGAGACAGCCGACCTGAAAATGAGGATCTTCGGACCACTGCGCGATCTGATTGCAAAGCCCCATGAAACGCTGATGCCAGATCTGCCCAACAGCCATCGGAATCCGTCCCGCCACTATCTGTCTACGATGGTTCGACCAGTGCGCCCTCTCATGATTCTGCCGGTGTTGCACCCGGCCACCGCCGAACAATCCTTGGGTCCCGCAATGGCTTGTCGTGGCGGGACCAGCCGCCCGGGACAGTGATGGTGCCGCCCGCGTCATGGAACGCTGCCGTGTTGACATCAAGGAATTGCTCTTCTCCTGATGGAACCTCATCCTCCCAACGGATGGCATCAACCGGACAGATCGTTTCGCACACACCGCATTCGATACATTCCGTGGGATGGATGTAGTACATGCGTTCGCCCTCATAGATGCAGTCGACAGGACACACTGCGGTACAGCTTCCATCCTTCACATCGATACAGGGGCTGAGAATGACCAGCGTCACAGTTCACCTGCCCTGCCAGACCGGTGACCGCTTGTCACGAAATGCAGCAACTCCCTCTTCAGCATCGGCGGATGTCAGGGCGGCCTCAAGAAGCCGGGACGGCCGGGAATAGGCCTCATGAATGGGCAGGTGTGCTGTATCCCGGACAACTGACTTGATCGCCCGACAGCTGAGAGGGGCAGATGAGAGGATGTCGGCAACCCACCGGTCGGTCTCTTCATCCAGCTGTTCCATGGGAACCACTGCATTGACAAGGCCGTAGCAGGCCATCTCGGAGGCTGTGATGCGCCTGCCGGTCAACATCATTCCAAGGGCAATGTTGCGGGGCAGGACCCTTGGCAGAGTGACCATGCCTCCATCCAGGGGGACCCGTCCAACCTTGGCCTCCGGCAGGGCAAACCACGCAGTTTCGGCAGCGATGATGATGTCGCAGCCAAGCACCATCTCAAAACCTCCACCGAGTGCCATGCCATTCACGCGGGCAATGATCGGGATGGGCAGGGTGGTTCTCAGTCCGATGCCCTGAAACGAAAGGTCAATGATATCCCGCCAGTATGCGACACCACTCGGGCCCCCGGTATCCTTGAGGTCGGCCCCTGCGGAGAATGCCTTCTTGCCTGCCCCCGTCAGCACGACGCATCGGATTCTGGTATTCTTCTCGATTTCATCCCAGATCGATGCAAGGCGATTGGCGGCCTGCCGATCAATCGCATTCAGCCGTTCCGGCCGGTCTATCGTGACCCGGGCCACTTGCCCCGACAGATGGAGCTCAATACTCATGAAGCAGAACCGCGCATGGCAGGGAATGACCGAAGCTCGTCCATGACAGCGTCGGTATGCTCACCAAGGCCCGGAGGGGCATGACGGATACGGAGCGGAGCATCGCTCAAATGAACGGGCGACCCGACAAATCGGACATTCCCATGGTGGCGGGTCTGTATTGTCACAAGCATCCCGTTGATTGCCGTTTGCGGATCGTCAAGAGCCGTTCCGAGATCCCGAACAGGCGCACAGAGCAAATCACGGGCTTCAAGGCGGGACAGCCAGTGGTCAGTGGTGTTCGTCGCCAGAACCTGCCGGAAACGCCTGTGCAGATACGGCTTGGCCTCGCGCTGGCTCGGCAGGTCCGGATAGTCGGGAGACAGGTCTTCGAGGCCCAGGGCCTGGCAGATGTCCTGCAATGGGTTGGCCTTGAACGCACCAACAATCACCAGCGCACCATCGGATGTTTCAAAGAGTCCGGTCAGCGGCATTGCAGCCCAGTTCAAGACCTCACCATGAGCACTCCACTGAGCCGCTTCCTGCATCTGCATGGCAATCATGCTGTCGTAGAGAGACACATCGACCTGTTGTCCCCGACCGGTTTTCTCGCGCATCAGCAAGGCAGCCAGGATGCCTTGCACGAGATGCATCCCGGCGGTGTAATCGCACAGCGTTGTGGGATAGATTGATCGGGGGACCGATGGGTCCGATGTCTTGTCCATCACGCCGGTCAATGCCTGGGCAAGAACATCCTGGCCACCCTTGTGGGCATAGGGGCCTTTGGGTCCAAAACCGGTCCCTGATGCGCAGATGATTCTCGGATTGATGGTGCTGAGCGACTTGAAGCACAGGTCAAGACGCTTCATGACATCTGCCCGGAAGTTGTCGACAACCACGTCAGCTGTTTCAACGAGACTTCGGATCGCCTGCCGCCCCTCTTCGGACTTCATGTCGATTGTCACGGACCGCTTGTTGCGATTGAGCGAACCGAAGACAACATTGTTCTGATGCTCTTCCGTCTGGCCTCCGAAAAAACTGCGTGACAGATCACCGGAACCGGGTCGCTCGATCTTGATGACATCGGCACCAAAATCGCCAAGCATCTGTGTTGCGCATGGACCAAGCATGACCTGCGTGAAGTCAATGACACGCACCCCGCTGAGAGGCAGAATGGCATCGGAGTGCGGAGCAGGGGTCATGCGGCCAACGAACTCTCTTCAATCAGCGCATTGGGTGACGGCGAGTCGCCCGGATCCGCGCCCTGTTCACGCATCTGTTTCTGAATGTCACGGTAATCGACATCGCGAAGGGCGGCATCGCCGTTCAGTGCCAGAGCGACCGCGATCCCGGCCGCTTCACCCTGCGCCATGCAGGGCGGGATCTCACGGGAAAGTTTCTGTGCTTCGCTGTCTGCCGAGTAGTGGCGGCCTGCGATGATCAGGTTGCTGATCTCCCTGGGCAGAAGGGCGCGATAGGGTGTATAGTAATCGCGCCCGCGACAGACTGTATCGGCAAAATAGCGCCGTGACTTGATGTCGTCCCGCGTCACGACATACTCGCCTTGCAGCAGACGGGTTTGCCGGATCCCCATTTGCTCGGCGGCTCCCAGCATGCGGGCGCGCTCAAAACCGGGGATGTTTTTCTGGGCAAAGGCCAGGAGGGTCATCATCCGCCCGCGCCCTTCATATTCCGCAGCCACCATGTCCTCGACAGACAGACCATCATAGCTCGCCCGCGAACCTACATCAATCCCGGCGACC
>JAPOSK010000083.1 GCA_026709725.1 Paracoccaceae bacterium
TGCATTCCGACTGTCTACCATCATATTGTTCTCTTCATGAAGCAGCACGGAATCGATCTGATCGACACCAGGTTCAGCTACAGCGTGAAGTATCATGGCGAGATCTACGCGCACGACTTCGATTCCAGCATTCGGGAACAGTTGCAGACGGAAATTGCAAGATTCCAGAAACTCATTCGATTTCTGAGAAGGGTTGGCTGGGTCAACCGGACCCGGTCGAAGTTCCTCGCTGCCCTGAATCCATTCAACTACATGACGATGGGCATGCTCCTCGACCTGGGAGGATTTTCCGGAGATTTCCGCTACAAGATACTCAAACCCATGTTCGTCAACTTTCTCATGGCGACCAATGTGTTCGACATGCCTGCGTCCCTGTTCGCGCGCTATCTGGAATTCTTCGACATTGAAACGGCGACAACAATGCAGACCTGGAACCAGGGCACTCGGCGCATCTATGAAGAAATGTCAGCCGCCTTCAAGGACAGGATCCATCTCAACTGCCCGGTCCGGAAGGTGCGGCGGAGACCATCCGGTGTCGTTGTCGAAGATGCCAATGGCGGTCGGCATGAGTTCGATGAGGTCATTTTCGCCTGCAACGCGAACCAGACCCTGATGATGCTGGACAAACCGACATTCATGGAGAGATTCCTTCTCTCTTCAATCCGCTATGAGAGCGAACTGCACAATCATACAGTCGTGCATTCGGACGCTTCGCTTCTTCCGGACAACGAGGCGAAGCCGCTGGCCACCCGAAGCAACCATATTGCGCAGTATGGCGCGAGGCCGGACAATTATGAAATCACCTACATCATGCACAACCAGCAGCCATGGGCGAACAAGTCTGACAAGCCCTGCCTCGTAACGTACAATCCCATCAGCGATATCGACGAGACAAAGGTTGTCAAGAGATGGTGGTTCCAGCACGTCGTGCACGATGTTCGCCATGTTGCCCTTCTGATCCACCTGTTCCGCTTCATTCAGGGTCGCCGGCGATCCTGGCATTGTGGTGCCCATACCCTGATCAACAGTCAGGAGATCTGTTTTGTCACTGGCCTGGTGACAGCGCGTCAAATGGGGGCCAGCTACCCGTTTCGCGATGAGGAAGCGAGGAAATGGTTCAATTTCTACGGGCGCCTGATGTACGGCTGGCGATTCAGGAAAGCGAAGGCCGAGGCGGCATGAAACGGAGCCGTTCATCGGGTCACAACGGGTCGCCGGCATCTGACCCCTCTGACTGTCGGCTGATCCGAATCCGCGACCGAACGGCCTTATCGGAAGGGCTGTGTTTTGTGTCTGTTGCAATATGCAAATATATCTCTTGATCGCGTTGGGGCATTCCGCGTGCGGGTTGAAAATTCTGCGATATCGGGTGCCCCGTGCGAGTGTTAAACAACCGCAACCATGCTCATCAAGGAGTCCGGGGTCGGGGTGAGGTGGAAGATCCGGGCGGAATGGTCTTGGAGCCGGTCATGGACCAATGGCTGATTTTGTAAGCTGAGACAGCGTTTGGAATCTCGTGCACCTCCGCACTCAGGTCAGTGTCGGCGGCCATATGATCAAGGACGGGCGGAACTCCTCCGGGTGAACAACACGAATCGGAACCCGGGGAAAGCGGCCCTGCTGTCGTGCATGGCGACCTTCCGATATCTCATCAACCGGTACCGCTCGTGAAAAATACCGCAGAACAGACGATTCCCGGTGAACACCCTGGCGAACATGTCTTGCGAATTCTGACCGGGGTCCTTAGGGTGTGTTTCATCGCAACGAATCGAGTTGTGTGCAGAGATGCGTTTCCGGTGAGAAATGTTCGCTGGGCGGTGGTGCAAGGCTAGGGTGACATATTTGACTGATCAGTTCACATCCCGGTTTTTCGAAGCGGTTGTGCATCGAAGCGTATATGCAATTCTTGCAGTGCTGCTGTGTTTCGCCATTCTTGCGGCCGGGCTCCAGCATTTCTCCACCGCGGGTGTGGGCATCCGAACCCAGTTTCATGAAAACGATCCGCATCTGATCAGGCTGGACACGTTCGAAACGACATACGCCGTGTCGGACAGTGCCCTCGTTGTTCTTGAGCCGCCGGGTGACAGCATCTTCACGCGTGAAGCACTTGCTGCGGTCGAGCAGCTTACGGATGCATTGTGGCAGACGCCTTATGTCCTCCGTGTGGACTCGTTAACGAATTACCTGCACATCGAAGGAACCGAGGAAGGGCTGATCGTTGAACCACTGGTCGACGATGCCGCCTCGCTCAATGACGCCATGGTTGACGAGGTTCGATCAATCGCGCTTACCGGTTGGAACACGGCTGGTCGCCTCGTATCGCGCGATGGTCGTCTGGCCGGTCTGATCGTGAGCCTCGCTGTTCCCGAAGAAGGTCGGGAACAGGCCGAGACCGAGATTGTCGAGACCCTCTACGGCCTTATTGACGCACAGGGTGCAGCCAATCCCGAGTTCGCCTATTATGCGTATGGCGAAATTCTTCTTGCTCATAATGTTCGCATTGCGCTGGATGCCGACACATCAGTTCTCGCGCCGATTGCCTTTGCAACGATGATGCTAGTCGCCGTCCTCGTTTTGCGTTCGTTCTGGGGTGTCGTCGGGATCCTGTTCATGCTTATTGCCGTGCTGGCGTCCGGCTTTGGGTTCGCCGGCTGGTCAGGACTGAAGTTCTATGCCACGAGCGGTGCCGCCATATTCGTCCTTATGGCAATCGCTATTGCGCACTCGGTTCACTTGATTCACGGTGTGATCAATGGAATGCGCGAAGGAATGGACCGCAAGTCCGCAACGATTCATTCGCTGAGAACGAATGCCCGACCGATTTTTCTTACATCGCTTACGACAGCGATCGGCTTTCTCAGCCTGAATTTTTCGGAAATGCCGCCGTTCCGTGTGATGGGCAACATCGTCGCGTTCGGATCCATGATCGCATTTGCCTATTCGGTCACACTTCTGCCTGCCTTGATATCATTGATGCCGATGAGAGCACCCAGGAAGGCAGTCGTGAAGACAGCAGGGAAAACCGAATTTTCCAAACGTCTGGGGACTTTCGTGATTTCCCACAATGTCAAGTTGCTTTGGATTTTTGCGGCCCTGGCAGTTGTGAGCGCATTCGGAATCGCCCGAATTGAACTGGATGACAACAATGCCCAGATCCTTGACGACAGCTACCAGATACGCCAGTCCGCCGACTTCATTGACGAAAACTTTTCAGGGCTTGATGCATTGGAATACTCCCTGGGTTCAGGCCAGGAAAACGGAATCGTCGATGTCGAATACATGAGTCGGGTCGAGCGCTTCGCGAACTGGCTCCGCCAGCAGCCTGAAGTCAACCATGTTTCCTCGGTCACCGATATCCTGAAGCAATTGGACATGGCGCTGAGCGCCGAGGCGGACGGGTCGGGACGCATCCCGGAAAACTCCGATCTCATCGCTCAATATCTGCTTCTCTACGAGCTTTCCCTTCCTGTCGGACTTGATCTGAACAATCTGATCAGCTTTGATCGCTCGGCCAGTCGCTTGACGGTTGCAATTGAGGGACTCACGGCGAGGAAGCAGATTGAATTTGACAAACGTGCCTCGACCTGGCTGCGGGAAAACGCTCCGGAAATCCAGACATCGGCAACGGGAGTCATCATGGTCAGTGCTTATGCGGTGATCAGAAACATAACGAACATGCTGTTCGGGACCATGGCAGCCATGTTCGTCGTCTCCCTGATCCTGGTCTTCGTGTTCAGGAGCGTGCGTTTGGGTCTGCTCAGCCTCATCCCGAATTTCCTGCCGGCAATCATATCAATGGCTGTCTGGGGCTATGCGGTTGGAACCGTGAGTGTCGCAGCGTCCATTGTGACCGCAATCGCATTTGGCATCGTCGTTGATGACACCATTCACCTGATGACCAAATACCTGAGATCCCGTGCGGAGGGCAAATCACCCTCCGATTCAGTCGTGCCAACCTTCAGGCTCGTGGGGAGGCCGTTGCTGACAACAACCCTGATTTTTGCGTTGGGCTTCCTCGTCTTTGGCGCATCGGGGTTTACGGCCAATCAAACGCTCGGCCTGCTGGTCGCCTTGACAGTCGTCATCGCACTCATGGCGGATTTTCTTCTGTTTCCACCGCTCCTGCTCGCCCTTGACAGGGGAAGGGGAAGGGCCGGACGCAAGATGGGGTAGGGGCCCCGACCAACCCGTTATTGCAACGATACCGTATCGCAGTCCCAGGGATGGGCAATGAGATTGCAGGCCACAAGTGAGCGCGATCCTGATTTGTGATTCATTTTGTGGTCCGCCAGTCGAAGAAGTCTGTGCCCCGGCTGTTCATTTGGCAGCAGCGCAGGGCTATGATCGCATTGCGTGCCATCCGGCAGTGCAAGCCCCGGCCTGGTACAGCATCGACCGCAATCGCCGGGCGATCGGCATTCCGATTGACGTGCTGTAACCTGACCTGCACTCCCGACATTGCCGCAGACGGCGCACAGCCTGTCAGGTTCTCCGGCGGTTCTTCCGGTCCGGGTCGCATGTGGTGCTTCGGCAGGTGCGGGAAACGCTCAAGTCAGAAAGTCGGACAGCACCACACCGGAACCGGTCCCCCATGTCCCCCGCTCGCCGTCCGGCAATGTGACCGGGGCGCCTTCATGGCAGGCACCGCCTCAATCCACTGGTGAACCCGCCTCCACATATGCCTTCACGGCCTCCACATCGGCGGTGATGCCCTTTACAGCCGCCGGCCGGATAAAGGGTGTGACCAGCTTGCCCATGAGGCTGATCGGCTCTATCCGGACATGCATGTCAAGCCGGGCCTCGTCGTCGCTTTCATTGGGTGTTACGGTAAAGGTTGTGTGCCAGAGAGCTCCCGCCTCTTCGGTCAGCAGGCGAACCATCCTGCCATCCTCGAAGTCGGTCACCTCGCTTTTGGTTGCCGACAGGCCAAAGACCTTCGCGAAGAGCGCCTGGATGCCGCTGAAATGCCGTGTCTCGCGAAATTGTGCCCCGACCCCGGTTTCGTTCTCGGTGAGGAACTCCACCGTGTCAATCTCCGGAATCGCCCTGCCGTAGTTGCGGCCATTGGCAACGACATCGAACACGGCCTGCGCAGTTGCGGCGACCGTTCGGCTGATCTCGACTGGTTTCATATGCGGTCAATCTCCCTTTCCTCGTTGTTGTATCCTGGCTGAAGATGCTGTGCCCGGCACTGTACGTGCCCCTCAGCCCCGGTCCGTCGCAGCTGCGTTTGGCGCGCAGCAAATCCGCTTGCAGGGGTGGATTGCGGTCAGTGCAGGCACAATCAGCATGAGCAGGCTGGTGACAATATCGGTGCCGACCATGGGGTGCACGGGGTCCGGAAATGTCAGGGGAAACATCATTCGGATCCCGCTCCGCTGAAGGGACAGGTGGTGGCTCCAGAGAGCGAGCTAGCAGGCACACGATTGGGCCGACCGTGGTGCACGCGGTGCATACAGATCGTGCCTCTTCTCCGCAATCCGGATCTTCATTTTGCGAGTCGGCGACATCGTCGGGAAGGGATTGATCCGAAGTTGGTAGTTGGCGGGCGTCAATTCGAAGCGGAAGTAGTGAAGAAGCATCAGCAGATTGACCGCCAGATTGAGTTCCACCCACCGAAAGCCCAGACACTTGTGGGTGCCGAGGCCGAAGGGGGCGTAGTTCGTCCCCCGGTCGGTCCTGTCTTGTGTCGCCTGATAACGGTCAATGTCGAAGGAGAAGGGATCAGGGAAGATGTCTTCCATGTAGTGCGTGGCCGCCTGGACAAGGTAGATATTCGATCCCACCGGGAGCTCGTAGCCTTCGACCACACAGCTGTTCATGACCGTTCTGATCTGCATCGGGATGATCGGGTAGAGACGCTGGGACTCCATGAGGAAGCGGTAGGTGAGATCGATTCCCGATTTGCTCAAGGCTTCCGCCTCGGGGTCGCCCTCGGCAAAGACCCTGTCGGACTCCTCCTGGATTTGCCTGTACAACTGGGGGTCACGCAGCAGGGTGTAGAGTGCAAAGCTCAGTGCATTGCCCATGTAGAGGCTGACGATCAGGGGAGAAATAATTGAGAAGGGAAGATCTGTCTCGGGCAGAAACTGCGGATCCGCAGCGTGCAGACTCATGATGTTGTCCGTGATATCCTGGGGGCACCCGACGCGCTGGGCCGGTGTATGTGCAGCCTGAATGCGGTCCACCAGATCGCCGATCCGCTTCTTGCGGCGCTTCATGCCCGGAGTTTTCAGCATGAACTTCGGGAGCACTTTCTGAACATGGACAATGAGAGAACGCTCTTTGAACTTGATGAGATCATGGAAGTCCTCTTCGGTGTTGATGCCGACCGAGAGCTGTGAAAATTGTGCATTGGTGAAGTCCTTGCAAGCCTGAACTGCAGGCAGAACATCGCCGACCTTCCATGTTGCAAGATGTTCACGGGAGTGGTGGTACAACTCATCAAGACGGTCGGCGAGTGCTGCACGTGAATAGGTTGCCTGAATGGCCTTGCGCATGCGGAAGTGATCGGTGCCATCCATCGAGGGCAGAATGCGCGATGCCCCGTATTCCTGCTCAAATCCCGTGAGGCAGTCCTTCGACCGAACATAGCTGCGGCTGACCTGCTGCATCCAGCGGTTGGCCTCGCGGCCGACGAGAAAGAGAATCCCCCCCTTCTTGAAGGGTACATTGAGCCTGAAGACCGGACCGTTCTTCCGCGCCATATCCGCAAAGAGAGCAGGAACATTGCCGGTTCGGAACGCCGGACTGAAGAGGAGATCGCGCAGCGGGGCTTTGGGAATCGGCTTGGTGCTCAGAACACGGTAAAAACGCGGGTGGGTGATACTCTTGGCAGTTGCCTCCCCGATGGAACGACCGATGGCATCAAGTTTGCAGACAAGGTCGATGCGCTGGGCGGCATTGTCGTCCAGAGGGAAGATGAGGTGAAGGACATGGCACGAATTGGCAAGCGCGACCAGAATTGCGTCCTTCGGATGGGGGATTTCATCTCCAAACAGAACCTTGGCAATTCGCCCTTTGACAAAATCGCTCGGTATCTGGTCGGGTGATGAGTAGGTGTCCGTCTGCCAGGTGCCCCGGGCGAGGGACCAGAACCCGCCGGAATGGTGGATCAGGATTCCGCGCTTCTCAAGGCTCTCCAGCGTGTCTTCCATGATTGCTTCGGAACGTGGTGAGAGATATTCGATCCAGTACTGGGTGCTTCGCTTCCGCGGCTCATCGCCGATCTCCTTCAGGATGGAATCCAGATGGGGATCTTCGGTCGTCGCCGGGTCGGCGATGAAAAGGTGGTCCACATCCATGTCAATGCGACCCAAAAGCGCCAGTTCGGCAAGGCTGGCACTTGCAATCGCACAGTTCAGGTTCCAGCCGGGAACCTGGTGAAAGTAACCGCTTTCTTCGTTGAGGAGCAGCAGGATCAACTCATCAAGCAAATTCAAGGGCAACTCCTTTGCATATAAGGTATGAGCTCAAGGCCACCGGGACGACACCTAAACAAAATCGCCAACACCGTCAAATATTTATAACTTTAAGGATCCTGATCTGTAAACCACTGATCAATAAATGGAAATTTCCCCATTCTATGCCTCTCTGAGCGGTGCCGCCTCATCCGCATTTATATGGCTGCGACCATTCAGGTTCTTGCCCACCCGACAATCCCTCTCCACCGGCATTCCGTCTGACAATGCGGGCCGCTCCCGGTCGTGTCTCCGGGCGGTTCACCGGCTTCGCGTTCCCCATCCGGCCCTCCATGTTCGGGAAGCGGTTCAACCGTGACCCCACGGTTTCCGCGACCAAGAATGCAGCCGAACGGGCACTGCGGGCCCTCAAGGTGCAGCAGACGATCTCCGGCAGTTTCCGCCGCGCGACCGGGGCCCGGAACCATGGGGCGCTGCGGATCGTGCCGGACGACCTCACGGGCGGCTTGAGATGTCCTGAATCGCCTTTCGGGCCGGGAATGCCGTACAGGAACCTGAACAGTTGCAGGCCACTTTCCCTTCCTGCCCAAGTTGCACCATCTGATGACAGGGCCATTGAATTGTCTGTCCGGCGATTTGCGCGTGGTGATTTTCGGTTGACCTGTGCGCGGTGACGGTGTGTCCGACCCATGGTGGGCGTGAGCATCGGCATTGGGGCTGTCTGGTCGCGGAGCATCACGATTTGCGGCTTCATGGAGTTGCTGGCAAGGGTCTGCGTCATACTGCCCTGCATGGCGAAACCTGGCTTGTGCTGATTGGCCGACAGTCAGGTGCGTTCAGCCTGGCGGCATGCGACTGCTGGATCGGGGTGGTCACCGGTGCAGCAGTTCCGGTGTCCCGTTGAAAGGGTTCGGACCCTCGCTGAGAGTGTGTTTGCAACCAGGACAGGGGAGAGTGGCAGGATGCGGAGTGAGGTCTGTTGCATTGATAGTTGTGGAGGACGGGGGGCAGCAATGCCATCGTCCACCCGGCCCCGCCGCAAGGACAGGTGTTGGGCATTCCGAACGCATGTTCGATTTGGAGCGGCTTGGCCGGCATCCGGGAACTCCGATTCTGGCGGGATCAGAGCAGAGGGCGGATTTCTGAGTTGACACCTCATCACGGTAAAGGCTTCTCTTCACGGCATCGATTGCGCATCAGGATCATCCTGTCGGTGCAGGAAGGGGTGCAGAATCAAGATGACCTGCCTCAATGAGATATGTCCGGAACGAGGGGATCGGGGCGGTGGGGGTGCCGTCCGGCATTTCGTGCAGGGCACCTTGGTGGATGAGATGGTCGGCCATCAATTCTGCGTCCATGTTTCCGGGAAAGGACCACTGACGTCCAGGATGCGTCCCCTCATGTGCGATGATAGAATTGATGACATCAACCCGGCGTGCTCCCGGCGTGAGTTCATGCATCACTGCTGCCACCAGAGAGGCGGACTCCTTAATCGCCGGGGACCGCTGGGCCTGGTAGTAGCGGATGCGGCTGGCAGCAGCCTCCTCCTCAACCCCTGTCCAGTCGATGCAGAGGAGGCTGCCATCTGCGGCGAAGGCCTTGCGGCCAAGGGCCTGGAGGGCGAAGTGAAGATGGCGGGGCCACCCTTGGCAGGGTGCCGCCAACCGCTTGAGACATTCCTCGTGGCCCTGAAACTCCAGACCAAAACGGGCACAGA
>JAPOSK010000301.1:0-542 GCA_026709725.1 Paracoccaceae bacterium
CTGTGTGTTTCCCGGTCCCTGTCCCCTGATTTGCTCTCCTTGTCATTCTGAAGCGACATCTGTCCATGAATCGAGATGCTGGCAGTACATTCCAACCGGATAGAATACTGTCAACGGCTTCGCAGACATACCGCACAGGACCCGGGTCAGGACACCACATCACCCCGGTGTCATCACGGCCGCCGCGGGCGGGACGCGGGGACGCTCCGCTCGGCTGTCGGCACACACAGGACCGCGATGGCATCCTTGCAGACGAAGTGCTCGCCAGCGCATCAGCCCGCGTGCGCACCCATGGTGATGGTGCCACTGGCGATGATTGGGGGGCGAGAGATCCGGGCTCCCACAAGCGTTGATCTGTTGCCCCAGCTGACATCGAATGGTCCCGAATTCCTTGCACCCGCCGGTTTTCGGTCACCAAACAGGCAGACAAATGCAGAGATCCCTGATCGAAACGGCTCATTGGTCGTTGTTTCGGGCATTGGACCATCCTGAAATCTGCCAAGGGGAAACAGGTTAACGCCTATGGCGGTGTCACTGCGGGC
>JAPOSK010000301.1:552-9073 GCA_026709725.1 Paracoccaceae bacterium
GATGGAACATGGACAATGAATCGGGGATTCCGAAATTCTAGATGGCGGTGTCACAGCGGGCCACCTCGCCAGCAGTCTTGCCGTTATGCACCAAGAAGGGGACGGGGGCGGATGAATGACCTGAAGCGAATCCGTGCCTGTTTTTCCAATCTGTCGGCGGTCGCGAACCGATGCGCGATGGGCTTCTGTCCCTGATGTTGGGATAGACCCATAATGCGGGTTCAAATCTGCCTGAGTCTCAATCATAAGCGATCAGAGTCTCAATTCTCTGCAGTTAAGCGGCTGGGTTGGTCCCTGCATAAGCCGGATGGATATCCACGACAATATCGGCAAGCTTTTCGAACATAATCTTTGCTCCTTGTCATTGTCGGCAACACTCACGATATCAGCATGACACGGCATGGGAGGCCAGCCATTCTCCGCTTTCTTTGGACTCTCCAAGATATCAAGATTCAAATGACGAACTTTTGCAACATTCAATTCAGCGAGAGCTGCGGTTTTCCCAACCTCCAGCCGCAAGACCCTTCGGACACATGCAGCTTGCTCGGGTTTGCTTCCGGATTGATACTCCAGCCAATTGCCGGAGATGGGTGGGTTGTTGAATGCCTCTGGCTGCAAGATCCCATCAGCGATTTTGCTCCCGCCGGCATAACACACGACGCTATCCTCGTCTGGGAGCGGGTCACCCTTCATGCCTGAAGCAATGGCTTGATGCTATCAGCAACGATCAGATTGTTGATCTCATCAAAGGTGACACTGCCAGCCTTGCCCTTTGGCAAGTCTTCAGTTCGGTCCAGCAAGCATACCCTGCGCTGTCATTGCCCGGAAACGTGATATTCAGTCGCCATGCTTCATTGCGCCAGGTCGCTGCATAACAGCCATCATCCAAAAGGAAGAGAGCAGCTGGTCGTATCTTGAATGGCGCGGCACGAATGAACTCGAAGAATGGCAGGCAGGGAGGCAGGGCGGGGCACGATTCCTTCTTCTTCAGCGGCTTCTTGAAGTGTCTTGATCCTGTCTTCGTAGGACTTGCCGAACGGTGTCTGGAGGAGAGAACACGACCGCTCGCGTTTGGAATGGTGCAGGACCGGTGGATTTGAGGGATGCATTCAAAGGGACAGGTATGAATGATATGAATGAATATCCGCGATATCCTGTTTGATGAAACGCATCATCAAACCCATCCGGCTGATGCACACTGAGAATCTTCAGGCTCGTGGGCTTGATGGATATCTGTGCTGGTGACACCGTGTCCTGCCTTATTCCGCGAGTGTTGTCATCACTCTTATGACCAGTTCACCTTCGCCGGCATCGTTCTTGTGGGTCAGCATGATCCTGTACGGGGGAGACCCTTCTGGAGGTTGCGGCCTGGCAGGGGCGGCGCAGGCAGGAGGCCCGCGGGCCCTGCGGTTCAGGACGGAGGATACCTGGATCAGGCTCAGGTCCCTCTATCCATCAGTTCAGTGATGGTGGGATGGTAGCATCCTGTATCCATCAATTGCGTGCAAAAACTTCTCAAGATTGTCTTTGGCCATGTCGAAAAACGACATGGCCACCTCGTAGAGGAAGGGCACATGGGGATGAAGTGTTCTGGTATCAGGATTGGGCATGGATCCGTCTCTCAGGTGCCTTCCTTGCCAATTCTCAGTCATGGCGTCAGCCGCGTCAACCGACACTTGCCGTGCCCATCAATAGCCGGAAAGAGACCGATACTGGATACCCAGGGTCGGGGCAACCGGCGCAGAATCATCTGACCTCCCACCAGACGGACACATCACACCAGTCTGCATAGGGCGGGTGTCCGGCGGCCTGATGGGCGGCAGAGGGCCAGGTCGGCGGGCCGCAGTTGAAGGGGCTGTCATGGGGGCCGAAGGACGCCACATAGCCGCCGTCCGCCGTCCTCTCGATCGTGCCGGTCAGGCGCAGGACCAGGGATTTCAAGCCCTTGGTGATCGGATGGGTGCTGCATTTCTCCAGCCGGACCGGCTGGGCGAGATCCAGGGTGCCGCCGCTCACGGTGAGGGCGGTGCCGGCCTGGACGAGGCGATACATCCTGTACGATTCAAACCCGGTCCCGGGGCAGTCCGTGACAATCCGGACCGGTTGGGATCCCGAATGCCGGCCCGGCAGGATCTCATAGTCCACCGTCTGGACCCGGCTTGCATCCTGGGCCGGGGGTGTCCAGCGCAGGTAGACGGGGCGGGTCCCCGCGGCGCGGCTTTCGAAATGACCGACCCCCGACCCGTAGTGCATCAGACGGCCGACATGCGCGGTCCCGGTGCCGGTGGTGTCGAGGTTGTCGGCGTTCCAAGACTGCTGCTCCGGCGTCAGGGGCGCGAAGTCCGGGTCCGTCGTGTTGCCGCTGTAGGTCTCCTGGCCCGTCTCGGGGTCAACGAAGATCGGCCCCGAGACCTGGGCCGGCACAGCCGCCGGCAGGGTGATTGCCAGCAGCGCGGCGGCAATCAGTGTCGTGACATCAGGGGGGGGGGCGGGCGGGTGTCTCATTTGTGGCATTGGGTATGTCCTTTTGTGGCGGTCCGCCGGCCCGGACGGTGCGACCGGCGGGCGGATCATGTGATGGGACGAGTCTACAGGACGGGACGGGGGAGTGCAAGACGGCGGCCTCCCTCCCCATGGCGATTGCATTTGAAACATTCCGGCTTGGGTTTTGCTCTCTCGCATGGTGTCCTCTGAAAACACAACACCATGCGGCAGATCCACGCAGAACCTTGCGACACTTTTCGAGGGGCCCGCGACTCCCATCACAATCACACCTTAACCCAAAGCACCAAATGCCAAGAGCGCCCGCGCACAACGCAACGCCAACCCCACGGAATCGCGGACCCGATATGCCCATCCTGACCTATCAACGCACCATCCCCGACCCCGCATCATTCGTCTGCATCCTGCTGAGTCTCTCCCCTGTCCTTATTGCAGACACACGGCCCCGAGGGTCTGGACCCCCTGCCGGAGCGTCTCCGTCCGGGCAGGGCTGACACCGCAAAGGATGGACGCCCGCCTGACCACCGGTCAGGACAGATCAATTTCGACTGATTGGCCGCTCTGGACCGAGGCTTCCGCAGCCTCGCCGATCACGACAGACCAGAGCCCATCCTCCAGTGTCACATCAGGTTGGCCGCGCCCTGTCTTGACCAGCTGATGGAAGCGCTGCATCTGGAAGTACGTTGCACCGTGATGGTCACCGACGCGCAGGAGAGAATCGTCAAGATCGGGGAGAGTCAGGGGGACTGTTTTCCCATCGCGCCGTGAAAGTTCAATCCGGGCCTGGTGGGCTCTGCCATTGGGGTCGAACCGGGGTGGACCGGGGATGCGCGCATCAATCCTTGCCTCGCTCCCGGTTACGGAGATTTCCTCCTGCCAATGGTATCCCTCGCCGAACATGCACAGGTCCATCATTCCCCGGGTGCCATTGGCAAAGTCCGCAATGGCAAACGCATTGTCAATGATGTCCGGGGCCTGACCGTCATAACGTTCATGAATGTGGTTTATGTCCATGGCTCCGGATGCATAGATCCTGACCGGATCGCTCGCGACAACAAATCGCATCAGATCCCAGTAGTGACAGCATTTTTCGACAAGCGTACCACCCGTGTTGCGGTTGAATCGGTTCCAGTTCCCGACCTTGTCAAGAAACGGATAGCGATACTCACGAACGGTTACGGTGATGACCCTGCCAATGAGGCCCGCATGGACCTTTTCACAGAGCATCGTGATCGGCGGCATATAACGATATTCCATGGCCACCCAGACCGGCGCAATCCGCTCCCTGGCTGCCTCAAGGATACGTCGACAATCGGCAGCGGTTGTTGCCAGGGGTTTTTCCATCAGGATCGGCAATTCGTGGGGCAGGATGTCAGTCAGGATCGCAGCATGAGTATGGTTGGGAGTCGCAACCAGCAGTGCATCGCAGATGCCGGCATCAAGAAGGGACTGATGATCAGAAAAGATCCGGGGGGTTCCATTGCAATCTGCCTGTGCTTCCTGCAGCATGGCCGGATCAGGATCAGCCAGTGCCGAAACCGCACACTCCGGCATGAGGGCGAGGTTGCGGATATGCTCCCGGGCCATCATCCCGGCACCGATGACTCCGTAGCGAACTGTCATCGGGTTCCCTACAATTCCAGGATCGGCAGACCTCGGTTGTCCGCCCATTTCCGCAGGGCCGGACGATGGTCGCCATAGGCAGTTGCCACATGGTGCTCAAGACCGCTGGCAAGCATATCCGGCAACAGATCCGCCACTGTCCGCTCAAACCGCACCACACCCGAGGTTCCCGAATATGCCATTGGTGCATCAAGAACCGTGCCCTTGAAAAGAATGAGTTTCGTTGCCCCGTATGACCGGGAAATCCGCATCAGTGTAATGTTGCCCGGTTTTAAGGGGAATTCAAAGAGCAGGGGCTCCCTCCGATTGGAATGGACCGTCACCCTTGGTTCTGTTCCCTCCGGACACATTGACCTGGGGGCCTGCCCGCAATGCCAGATGACCCCGGTGTCGCTTGCAATGTCCATATCGACAATATCAGTCAGAAATGAAGGAGCGGCGGTGATATCATTCAGCACAATCTGAGAGAGCGCACCGAAGACATCACACTCACACGCACAGGGAATCCTTCTCTCGCCGAGCAGTGACGCTGCGGCGCAGGCTGCGGCGCCATAGTCTGTAAACATCTCCGGCCAACATTTGAGGGCGAATCCGTCGAGGCCCTTGCTTGCCGCCAGATTGTCGAGGGCGATGGACAGATCAAGGGACTTGCCGACAGGATCGGGTGCCAAATGATCAGATCCTTCGAGTTGGGTGATCTCTTCAAGCAGAGGTGCGCGGTGTTCCGGGTCAAGTTCGGTCGCTTCAGCAAAGAGGTCCCGCAGACCCATCTCAACGGTCGTGACGCCAAACTCCTGCTCCAGAGTGCCTGCATCGTATCGACAGGTTGTGAAGCCGGGCGGATGTTCGCCAATCACGCCGACTCTGTAGTTTGGGTAATCGTCATTCTGCTTTTTCCTTGGCTTTCCGGGAATCAAGGGCTGGACCGGATCCCCATCAAGCAGATCATTCATCATTTCCTCTGACATCTGTTCCGGATCCCCGAAATGCCAGCGAAATTTCCTGTCAAGGCAACTCAGGCTGTGGCTGGCAAGATGCAGGCCGCAGAAAGAATTGAGCCGCAGCCGGTCGCCCGTTCTTGCCTCCGGTACACTCCAGATCGACAGATCGCCGGTAAAGACCTGCCCGAGATGCTCAACCGCTTCGGCATCAGTGAATGTCAGCTGGAGGATCAGCGCCGTCCTGATCCCGGCATCGCGGAGATCAGTGTCGGCACCGACAACCTCCTCGGTTGTGGTCAGCAATCGCTCGCCACCGAGAATGCGGTGGGCGGTTTTCTCCAGCCGTGTCAGAATTGCCCCGTGTCTGGCGTGGGCAAGATCCATATCGAAGGTCACCCGCGCGAGAGGAAAAATGCCAACACTCATCGTTCCCGCCACTTCCGGTTCCCGATCATGCACTCTTCCCGGCCCGATCTTCTGACCCGATCACATGCTCATCACTCATCCACCAGGGATGTTGCCACCCGCGCATTCCCGCTGAGAGTTTTGTGGACGGGGCATTTGTCAGCAATCGCCAGCATCCGCTCCCGCTGTCCATCGGTGAGCGTGCCACGGAGTCGAATGAGGCGGGTGAATGTATCGACCCTGGTCTGTGCTTTGTCGCAGGCAGTGCAATCATCAGCATAGATTCGGTCAAATGATACATCGACCTCGACATGGTCAAGCGGCCAGTTCTTGTGACGTGCATACATGCGAATCGTCATCGCAGTGCAGGCCCCAAGACCCGCGGACAGGAACTGGTAGGGATTGGGTCCGGTCCCGGTCCCCTTGTGCTGTTTGCTCTCATCGGCGAACATCTGAAACTTTCCACCGACAGAGATCATCTGTCGAAAACCGTCTGCGTCATCTTCGCTGACCCGCACGGTCCCGTCGGGAACCCTGCCGATGTCCCGTTCAGCCTCATCGGGCAGGTACCTTGAGACCCAGGCAGCAATCACTTCCGCAGCATACTCGGCATCCTCATGGCGCGTGATCAGATGGTCGGCCTTATCAAGGGTAACGAAGGATTTGGGGTGCCTGGCCGCTGCGAAGATTTCCGCTGCATTTTCAATCCCGACGGTTTTGTCGAGTGGGGCATGCAGAATCAGCAGTGCGCGGCGCAGATTTGCAATGGCGGGCTTCAGCGATGCGCTGTCGATGTCCTCGACGAACTGCTTTTTGATTGTGAAGTACCGCCCGCCGAGATTGACCTCGGCTTCACCCTCGGAGCGGATCTTGTCAAGATTCCTGCCAAAGTGATGGGCGACATGGCCCGGGTCGGCCGGTGCGCCAATCGTCACAACCGCCTTGATGGAACCGATATTGCCGGCGGCCTTCAGAACCGCTGCTCCACCCAGTGAATGCCCAATGATGATTGATGGGGCCAATCCGACACTCTCCAGGTGTCGTGCAGCGTACTCAAGATCGGCAACGTTCGATGTGAAGTTTGTATTCTCGAACTCACCTTCCGAGTGACCAAGGCCTGAAAAGTCAAAACGCAGAACGGCGATGCCAAGACTTGAGAGTTTTTCGGCTATCCGCCTGGCAGCCGGGATGTCCTTTGAGCAGGTAAAGCAATGGGCAAAAAGGGCTGTTGTTCGTGGTGGATAATCCGGTCGGTCCAGCCGTGCCGAAAGCTTGTGACCGGCGTGACCATCAAAGACAAATCGTTCCGTTGTCATGACACCTCCCCCTGAATATGCCCCGAGTCATCGCATCATCAATGACCGCGCACCGCTTCATTCACGCAATAATACGAGGTTTCTTCATAATCCAATGAGAAATCCGTCCCGGAGCACCCCGCATTGCTCTGAGATGCAATGCCCCGGGTCAAACCGGAGCAAGAGCGGGCCCGCGCTGAGGTGACCCCGGGTCGTCACCCACCTTCCGCAAATTGCCACACTGCAAAACCACATGTCATTGCGATCATTGCGACAGCGCATGGCACAATGGCCATTCTGTCACGCCATTCTGCGGATTGCACTCGCCCCGGGGCGCGGGGGCCCGGGACCGGGCCCTGCATCGGGCGGCACCGCAATGCGGTCTCCCACCGTGCCGGTCATCGCCGCCCGGCGTGGAGGGATGGGTGACCGGCGGGGCCGGTGCATCCCCGGAGAGCAGGGAATCAGGGAGCGGGACAGGTCCGGTCCGTCATGCGATGATGAGCCGGTCCCTGAGGGTGCGGGCGGGACGCCACGATGGTGTGGTCGGAGACCACCGAGCCGAGCCGGTCCCTGAGGGTGCGGGCGGGACCCTTCCATGTCTCCCGGCTGTCCACTCTCCGGGGACCGGGTGGGCCGGGCGGTGCCGCCGCCGGCCCACCCGGCGTGTGACGGTGTCCCGAACCGGCATGGCGGTGTCGGGGATCATTCCGGTCTCGGATGTCCTGCATGACATTGACATCGCCGGATCCTGAATCCCGGGAAACAGGGGCCGCATGATCCGGGGAGGGTCAAGACTCAGGAAATCGGCACGGCTTGTGCGGAAGGTGGGTTATCTTTACGTTACTGCTCGCTGTGACTATTGCAGGGTTGTCACCGTCATCGTCTGTCATAATTGCTTCTCTCCAAACCGGGTCTATGGAGAGGCGGATTGGGAGCCTGTTTCGGGGGCTTTTGGGGTCGAATTCCGGTTGTTTTGGGGACTGATCTGGGGCTGTTTCGAAGGCGATCAGCGGGCCTCTCTGGATTCTAAAAATACTCTGCCGCCTGTTTTGGAGTTAAGGCACTTGATCTGCATTTGCCGCGGGCCCGGATGTCCCATGCGCCTGCCTCCGTGGCCATGATCCCGATCAGGACGCCGGTCTTGCTCAGATAGGTGTATTTGACGACACGGCCCAGACTGTTCTCGCTGAACAGGGGGTATTGGAAATAGATCCGGATGTTGACCGTGCGGGCCGACCCGACGAGGCCCGATCCAATGTGGGCACTTTGCCCAGCGCTGATGACATGGGTTGATATCGGCGGAATCCAGGATTCCGCCACCTCGCGGGCCTCACCATGAGAGTACTCTCCGTAGTGTTTGACTTCGCAATTGAGTCGGACGGTCCGGGAGAGAGCCTATTGCCCGGCAAACACGATTTGTGCGGCCAGGATGGCCAGCGTGGCTTTGGTCAATCCAGCCATCGCTGCATCCTTTGACTGATTGTCATGCGGCGTTGGCCTCGTCCGTGTCTTGTGGTCAACTGACCGGCCAGCGGATGCGGCCCCCGATGATCACCACAGCCGCGACCCACAGCCCGATCGACCAGCGCAGATTGTCCTTGTCGCGCTGGGCCATGTCGGTCTTCCAGTTGGCCATGGTCTCGGCCAGCCGGGCGATGTCGGTGCGGTATTCGGCCTGCTTTGTTTCCATACGTTCCTCCAGTCGAACGATCTGTCGAGCCAGATCATGCCTGTCAGGGCCGGGATCCATGC
>JAPOSK010000243.1 GCA_026709725.1 Paracoccaceae bacterium
CTCCCTAGCCATTACAGGCACCGGAAACATCAGCGTGTCAAGAGGAAGGCTTTTTCTTGCGAACTTGACTGGTGGAGTTGATGGCAGCGGCTCCTCTGAAACATCTGGCACCGCCTATTGGAACTCGACCGACGAACTCTTGTACTTGGCAAGTGACGGCACCGTAACCGCCACTCAAGCCGTTACAGCCATAAACGCGGTGTCAGCGTTCCAAGGCACCGCGTCCGTTGTTGGCAACGCGGGCACCACCGTCATTGCAAATCAGACCGTCACGGCGGCGGGCGGTGTAACGGCTGTTGACGCGGTGGCGAGAAGCGCGCTGGCTGTCTCTGAAACATTGGTGCGGGGCGCAACCACCCTCACAGTAACCGGATTTGTGCCGGGTGTTGACACCATCGCCAATCTGATTTCAGCCTATACCGCAACAACCAAGAACTTCTCCATCGGCCCCATTGTGGGTTCAGGCACCAACATTGTGGCTGCCCCGGCGGGTGCAAGCCAAGGAGCCGGGACAGAACTTCTAAACGGCAGCCTGTCAGGTGGCGTAAACGCCCGCGCCCGAACCGCCCTGTCGGTAACAGAGCAAAGGCTCAACGCCTCAGCCCAAAGGCTGGTTATCACAGGCGTTGTTCCAAGCGTGGATACCGTACAAGATTTGATAGACGGCTATGCGACTTATGCTTCGGGACTAACTGAAACAGCCGCCACTGTTAGGTTTACAAGGGAAAATCTTGGCGGAGTTCTCACAGCCAGAGCGCCGGGAGCCGCGGGCAATGGAATCCAAGTAATCATTCGTGAGTCTGGCTCTTCTGATTCGGTTAGCGTGAGTGGAAGAACCATCACTGTAACCATACGTGCCAGAAACTTCCCAGCTG
This sequence comes from Paracoccaceae bacterium, assembly GCA_026709725.1. Classification (GTDB taxonomy): domain Bacteria; phylum Pseudomonadota; class Alphaproteobacteria; order Rhodobacterales; family Rhodobacteraceae; genus MPNP01. The sequence continues at coordinate 876 of JAPOSK010000243.1, forward strand.
ATTTCGTTAACTCAGCCCATATTGCTTCGCTAATAAATGGCAACTCAGACGCTTCCGCTCTGGTATTGGCAGAAGGAATTACATCGGCAGCCTCAAGGCGTGAGAACTACACCGGTACTTTTACTCTCACTGGCGGTGTTAGCGCAGATGGCACATTCGAGATCACCTCAAGTGATGCCACAGTTGATGTTCTTAGCACCACTCAAGGTGAAGGCACTGTTATTCTTAACAATGTCCGCCTTGCGGGGGGCGTGGATGCGGTTCCCCGACCTGATCCGACAATCACGGGTGCTCTAACTGGCGATGCGCTTGTCCTTACCCTGAACTACATTGGTGCCACTTTTCCAGAAGACACCCGCACCACCCTCACCGAACTAAAGGCCGCGTGGGAAGCCCTCAACCTTGAAATTGAGTTTACCGAGACTGGCGACCAAGCCGGCACCGTAACAGCCCCGTTTGTAACCTCTTTCACTGAGGGTGTCAACTACATTCCACCTGACCCAATCGAATTTATATTGGACAGGGAAAATGAATATATCGAATCCCGCTACCACCCTTCAAGAGACAACCTTCGGGATGTTCTTGCGGCCGCGGGGGACTCCGCAACCAATCCGGGAGGGGTTGAAGTCTACACAATCTGGGGCACCAACATTTACGCTGCGCCTGAGGAAGCGCGGCGGGACAAGGCGTTCTATCCAGAGACCGGAACAGGAACCCTTGCTGTTCTTATTGATGAGTTTTCCTGGAACAACAGCGCGGCTGCTTTTAACGATACCAACCTTGCCTATCTTAACCATGAGTATCTGATCTTTGAGGGTTGGATCAACAATGGCAGCGGGGCGCAAAACTACTTCACCACTTCGGTCAGAAGGGAAGATATTCCTACCAGCGGCAATGGTCTTGAGGTTGGCCCGTCCCCCACCATTAACATTCGTGTGGCGTTAACCAGCGCGGGTGTGCTAACCCTTAACCCAATGGGCGCGGCATCAGACACGGGTGAAGTTCGCGTCTGGGGCAGCCAGACCCCCTCAGGTGTTGCAAGGGGGCCGAGGGGTGAACCGGGCCAGCGCGGCCCAGCCGGAGGCCCAACGGGACCGAAAGGCGACCCGGGAACCCCCGGCCAGCCAGGTGCGGCGGGAACCCCCGGCCAGCCTGGAGCCGCGGGAACACCCGGTCCAAAAGGTGACAAAGGCGATCCCGGGGACGGCGGGGTTGGGGGCGGCACTCCCGGAACCCCCGGAATAGATGGTTCTCCCGGACCCACGGGACCGCCCGGACCAGCGGGAGCGCCGGGAGATCCTGGCGCTGACGGAACTCCCGGTCAGCGGGGTGATCCAGGAAGAGCCGCGCCCGCGGGTGATCCCGGTCCACCGGGAGCCCCGGGAGCGGATGGCGGCCCCGGTCCCGCGGGAGCCCCGGGAGCGCAGGGTGACCCCGGAGCACCGGGAACGGACGGATCCCCGGGACCCACCGGATCTCCCGGAACGGATGGGCGAACCGGTCCCGCTGGCAGGCGCGGCTTGCCCGGAGACCCCGGACCCGCGAACGGACCCCCGGGACCGCAAGGTGATCCCGGGGTTGCGGGACCGCCCGGTCCCGCCGGAACCCCTGGAAGTGACGGAACCCCTGGAACCCCGGGAGCTGATGGCGTTGCCGGAAGAAGGGGTTTGCCCGGTGTGGATGGCCCTGTCGGGCCGCAAGGCGACCCCGGACCAGCGGGCGCTCCCGGTGGGGCAGATGGCGCTCCCGGTGATCCCGGTCCGCAAGGCGCGCGAGGTGAACCGGGCATTCCCGGTGAACGTGGCCGGCAGGGTGTTCCCGGCCCCCTGGGTGATCCCGGCCCGCAAGGTGCCCCCGGTGCGCAAGGTGATCCCGGTCCCACAGGTGATCCCGGTGCGCAAGGCAGGGAAGGGGCAGTGGGTCGAAAAGGTTTGCCCGGAGATGCCGGCACCCCTGGAACTGACGGCCAGCCGGGTGGCCCCGGTCCTGATGGTGGCCCCGGCCCAGCGGGACCGCCCGGTGATCCTGGCGCGCAAGGTCTTGCGGGTCGAAAAGGTGTTCCCGGCGATCCCGGTGATCCCGGTGCTGCCGGCGCGGATGGAACCCCCGGAACAGATGGAACCCCCGGAACCGATGGAACCCCCGGCGATCCGGGAACCGTTGGCAGGAAAGGCCCGCCTGGAGACGCGGGGGCGGATGGAACCCCCGGCACAGACGGCACTCCCGGTCCACAAGGAAATCCTGGAGTCCAAGGCAGAAAAGGACCTCCTGGAGATGCGGGTGACCCCGGAACTCCCGGTGGGCCGACCGGAGATCCAGGTCCGCAAGGCCAACAGGGAGAGCCTGGCCCGCAAGGTGAGGTGGGTCTTCCTGGTGCTCCCGGCGCAACCGGACCTGCCGGCAGAAGGGGTCTGCCCGGCGCGGACGGCCCTCCCGGTCCCGCTGGCGGGCCTCCCGGACCGCAAGGTGAACCCGGCCCCGCGGGAGCGGCTGGTGAGGATGGCACAGACGGCGTTGCCGGAAGGAGGGGTCTGCCCGGTGTGGATGGAGCTCCCGGCCCAGCCGGTGCCGCGGGAGCGCAGGGCAACCCCGGCTCTGATGGCAATCCCGGCCCTCCTGGAGCGCAAGGCGACCCGGGACCACCGGGGGCGGCGGGTCAACAGGGACCGGCTGGTTTGGTGGGACCAACAGGCGAGCGGGGTCAAAAGGGTGTTCCCGGCCAGCAAGGCGACCCGGGAGCTGACTCAACCGTCCAAGGTCCACAAGGCTCGTTCTATATCAAGATATTCATTAATGTGGCGGACGGAACCACCCCGGCCACCCCAACGGGCGGAACCTACAATGTGGGAACCAACGCGCTAACACCTCCGACAGGTTGGAGTGCGGCCGTAACCAATCCGGCGGCGAATGAAGATACATACGAAAGCCAAGCGCAAATTAACCCGGCCACACAGACAGGCGAAGTGGTCCCAACTTGGGGAGCCCCCTTTGAGATTGGGGCTGAAGGTCCCACCGGACCAGCCGGACCTCCCGGACCCACGGGCGTTGCAGGTCGAATTGGTCGACCGGGGGTGGATGGACTAGAAGGTCCCCCCGGCCCGCAAGGCCAGCAAGGTCCCCCCGGTGTGCAAGGTGATCCTGGTTCTCCCGGAGGTGCCGGACCCACGGGCGCAAGAGGCGAAGCCGGACAGAAAGGCGTGCCGGGAATTCAAGGCTTGCCTGGACCGGCAGGACAGCAGGGTATGCCTGGCCCAACTGGACCCGCGGGTCAAGATGGCGATCCCGGCCCAGCCGGAGCGCGAGGCGCGAAAGGACTTCCCGGGGTGGATGGTCCACCCGGACCCGCTGGAGATCCGGCCTCAGCTCCCGCCTATGACGACAGTGAAGTCCGCCAAGAAATAGATGGCAGCTACGCGGTTCAGAAAGACACTCAGGCAAATCTCGAAACACTGGATCCTTCCGATGGCGATTGGGAGAACGCGGATGAGATAGTGCTTGTGGCTTATCCCGCCACGGCAGACACCCCCTCCCATTCTGATTTTGTTCCTGGAGATGGCCACTCCACAAGCAAGGGTGCCGGAAACTCAATATGGATCGCTATTCCAGATGGAATAACCATTGATCGTATTAGGATGTTTAATCCCCCCAATACGATATTGCCAGAATCCGTAGATCCTACAAGCAAATGGACGGTGCAAGATTCTGTTGCGGGAGCCAACCCCCACTACTCTTACTACCGGCTGACAAACCTAAATGGGTCAACTAACACAATCGCTGAGTCTTTGCCTGTAGTTAGACCGCAAATACGAAGAAAGAACTATCTCAACCGGCCTTTTGTGCGGCACCTTGTTACCATAAACTTGGGTTCGTTGGGCGTCGCTCCCCCCGCGGGCTATAATCTGGGGGTTCTCGCTCCCAATAACAATAATCATCTGTTGATTGAAACAAAGGTTGGCGGAGGACAAAATTATAGATCTGCCTGGGTGCTTAGCAAAGATCTCTATGACTCAACCCGAAGGGGCAACGCGCTTATTCTTGGTGCGAATGTTGGCGCTTTTTACAGGCGGGTTCCGGGACAGGGTCAAGAGCAAGCGGCTTGGGCCAATAATATCTATCTCGTGCCAACCGGCCCTTCAAGCACGAACCATGTGAGAATAACAGAATATGATCTGGGCTATATTCCGCCGACAGGAGGAGTTGAGTTCTTTACGAGTTCTGGAGGTTTAACCATTCCTCAAGATGAGCTGGTTCACTTTGGAGGTCTACGCTCCAATCGCGGCCTATCCCAGATTCGCTTTGATCGTGATGATATTGAGACCATGGATTGGCTGCGTTTTCAATACTTCATGCAGAAGTTTACTGTTTCCGGCATTCCCAGTGATGAAATGCAGCGGCTTTACTTTGCGGTGGCGGAAGATCCCAAGACACATCGCGAAATCTATATGGGTCCGGGTGAGTCCCGTCCCATCTCGCATCTCTTCCGGCGGGCGGAGAGAACCATCAACAGCATTCGCTATGTTGTGTGGTTTATGGATGCTGAAAACGCCGTTGGAGATGGCTGGAATGGTCAGATTGTTCACGCGGGGGGAGATCAGTAATGCCAGCCCTTTCCAGCATTGTTAACGAAGTTCAAATCCCCCACACGTTTCGCAGGGCGGGAACCCAGCCCGTTGCCCAAGCGTCTGATATTGTGTCATCCCATCCAGCTGACAGTGGAGGAAACAACGATGTGGATGCCCAGCTTGGCTTGCTATTGGCACGGGGTGGTTTCCGTGGGATTTGGAACGCCACAGCCACCTACCGGCTGTTCGAGTTGGTGTCCAATGCTGGCAATCTCTATGCTTGCAGGGTAAATGGCCACAGCGGAGGCGTGAATCCTGAAGCCAACCCAAGCGATTGGGCGATTGTAACGGCATTCCAGGGCAACTGGTTCTCAGGAAGCAATCCGCGGGGCGCAATCGTTGAACACAATTCCAACCTCTATCTGGCAAAACAAGCCATTCTGGGAAGTGACCCCGCGCCTGACGACGCGGCCAATGTCAAGTGGTCGTTAATGGGTGAAGACAACAACACCGCTACTTGGGCTGTTATTGGCAATACGGATATCATCCCGTGGGCCAAGTCTCCCATGCCTGAGCCTCCTGAAACACCCGGCTTGGTGCCGCAGATTCAAGCTGATAATTCCGTTTCTTGGGTAAACATCACTGATAACTTTAGGGGTGATTGGAGTGCCTCCAATACATACGGGCGGGCCGATGTTGTCTTTGCTCGCAGTAACTTCTTCCGCTGCCTGACGAATAACCACCGCAGCGGCACGGGACCTTATGGCGACCCCGACAACTGGGAGCCTGTAAGCATATTCGTGGGCGACTGGGAAGCCAACTATTACCCTGTGGGAATGGTGGTAGAAGAAAACAACAACTTTTGGATGTCTATTGACGCCGTGGTTCCAAGCGACCCCGCGCCGAGCCATGCAGACAACACCAAGTGGCTGCGTCTCAGCAACTACACACTGACTGAGATTAACGCCCTTGCAACTACTATCATTGATAACCAAGTGCAGGGCTGGGCGCAAATTGGCACCAACTTGCTTGTGCCGCACAACAACATTGATGCGCGGATTGCCCGCACCGACCAGATTCCGGGGACTGAAGAACTGCAAGACTTCGTGGCCGGTTTCATCCGGGCGGGTGGTGGCATCGTTGTGGATTATGACGACCCCAACGGCACCCTGACCATCCGCACGGGTGGCAACTTCCAGCAACCTGAACAAGTGCGTGATCTCATTGGAACCACCCTTGTCGCAGGCAATAACGTAACTATTGACGTTGATGACGCTAATGATACTGTCACGATTAACGCTCGTGACAGTGCGATTGACACGCAGCGAAGCGACGAATCGATTAGAGATTTGGTGGCGGGCTTTGTTCGGGCGGGCGACAATATAACGGTGACTCACAATGACGCAGCCAACACCCTCACCATCGCGGGACTACCTAGAAGGACTGATGCGGAGATCCGTAATATCATCAGTAGCACGCTACGAGCGGGAACTGGCATCACGTTTACGACGGGAGCATCTACGACGACGATCAACGGATTCAGCGGCGCGTATTCCGACCTAACCGGCACCCCAATGATGCCCATCTTGGGACCGTGGGTGAGCGGAACAACTTATGCGGCAAATGATATTGTGCTCTCTGACGGCCGGCTTTGGTACTGGGTCCCCCGCGACAATGACGGCGACCCTGATTGGACTGTCGCGCCGGAGGATTACATACCCGTGGGCATGGGTGGCCGGTGGGCCACTTTGTCCGATTGGCACGGAATCTACAACACAGGTGACCTGTATCATCGCGGCAACATTGTGCGCGGGCCTTCGGTGGGGGACAACCCCAATCACGATGGGTACAGCGCGTACCTGGCGATTCAACAATCACTCAACACCGCCCTGACAGACCGCAGGCATTGGACACGAATTGACAGGCCGTTGGTGCGCGAAGAATCCGGCAGCACCAGTTCAACTGCCACCACGTCATGGCGCGGTCTTACCCGTGACGGCGGTGGGATCAACATTGTTGTCGAGGCCAATATGCTGCTCGGCCCCGGCGAGTTCGCCATTTACCGCAGCGACAGCGGGCAGGAAGAGGGTGCGATTGATTTGCGGTGGCAGCGGTGTTTCGACAGCCTGCCCCTGAACACTGCGGGCAGCCGCAGGGCAATGGTGACTGGGTGGGCCAGCGGTGGCTCCCCCACTTTGGATGTTTTCGAGGTGTCGCGGCACAGTAACGGCAGCCTGCGAATCCGAGGCGGCAACGCCAACGAGACCCTGACAATTATTAACCGAGAATGGTAAGGAGATAAACCAATGGGCGTTCGAATCAATTTGGCTTTGCGGGACACGCTTGAGCAATCCAGCGTCAGCGCAAGTGGCTTCAATATGCTGGAAATGAACGCGGACCGCGCCAATCAGTTTGGGTTGATTGTTGGCACCCGCGGCTATCATGAAAAGATTTGGAACGCTTGCAGGCAAATCTACGGACGGGTTCCCGATTGGTTTTTCCTGCGGGACATTCTGGGACGTGAAGATCAAGCCCGCTACGGTGCTGCTTGGGCGGGGTACAGTGAAGATAACCCCCATGCAAAAGAAGTCAGCATGATTAAAGAAGCTGTGGGAGCCAGGCTTGTATCTGTTGAAGATGAGCCTGCCGCAAGGGTGTCCCGCAAGTTTGAGAACTATCACTCAACAGTGCCAGTAACTTTTGACGCAAGACTAAAAGACAGCCTGACCACCGACAGCACTTACGAAACTTCGCACGGTTGGAGCATTGGAAGTGAAACCACCGTGGGAGTTGAAGTTGGCGGAGAACTCAGTCAAGTTAAAGCAAAGGTTGAGCAAAAAATATCTTTTGGCTTTTCCGGAGGCTCTTCCAAATCCACCAGCAAGGGGACTGGAATCGAAGTTGAGGGTGGAATGATGTTGACCCTTGAACCGGGACAAAAAGCCCTTGTTGCAATGAATTGCTCGCGTGGCCGGATTCTTGTTGATGTGGACTACAAGTGCTATTTGCATGGCGATGCAATGTTCTCCTTCGCCAAGAAGCACCACAACGGCAAGCGCGACCATCTGGTTGACCCCGACCGGATTATTGAGGCAATGGGCAAGGACCCTGTAATCCGCATCACCGAGCGCACCGGCTTGGGCTTTGTAAGTGATGGCAACGCGGTTGCGGAGAACGCCTGATGGAAATGTTTGCGAACATTTTTGCGATTTCCTTCCTGTGGCTCGCGCTGTGGACTCCATTTTTCCTGTTGTTGCTAATGCACAAGGGAGATAGTGATGATTACTCAAAATGAAATAGAGAAACGCATATCAATTTTTCTCTATTATCATCTGAAAAAGAATATCACTGCGAGTGAAATGCTTCGCAGATGTATTCAGCGTGAGTATGAGGATGATAATTTCTCAATGCGAAAGAGGATAGATTCCCCTTTTGCCGATTCTTCCCGTTTCCAGTTGCACGCGGATTACAACAGGTTCGACTTCATGTATGGCGAGTTTGACTTTTTCGACCATATCGAGACATTTGCCGCGACAGCGTTGCCGAGAAAGGATTTTGAGAATGTTTGTGTTGCGGCGGTGTACCCCCTGCCCAATCGAATTGGAACAAATTGGGTGCG
>JAPOSK010000260.1:0-7676 GCA_026709725.1 Paracoccaceae bacterium
TCCGGGCGGGCCCGTGTCCGGGCGCGGACCGGCGTCCGGCCATGGCGGGCGGTCCCCATCGGATGATGTCAAGGCAATGGGCCGGCGATGCGTGTGGTGGCTTCGCGCAGCACGGCCGAGGCCGGCCCCGCACCCTGATTGACACATCATGGCACCCGCACCCCGGGCAGGAGGAGCCCGGGGGTGACGGGATGGGGATGAGGGGTGGGGGTGGTCGGTGACGACCGGGCCGATGGCGGCCCCATGGGTTCATGGACATCCCCCGGGGGCCGGGCCGGATGCCGGCGTCGGCGAAGCCCATCGCTGTCATGCAGGGTCGGGCCGTCATGCAGGGTCGGGCCGCCGAGGATGCCGTGCGCCTCGGCATGGATCCCGGTCCCTCATCATGGGGTCGGGCGGACCCGGCCACCCGGGGCGCGGGCCCATCCCCAAAGTGTCCATCGGGGGTGATGGGCCGCCATCATGGCGTCCCCGTCAGGTCCGGACGGTTGGGCGGCGGTCCCGGCCGTCCGTGACCGGCCCGGGGACCCTGCCCCCGGCGCCGACAGGCGGCAGGTGAGGGGGACGGCGGGGACGGGGCGGTGCGTGGCACCGGGCATCGCCCCCGCCGCGTGAGCGCTGGAAGGCGACGGTCCCGGAGTCGCGGCCGATGGCAGCCCCATCCCATGGCGGCAGGGGACCTGCCCCGGGAGGCGGGCGCACGGCGGCGGCGTGTGCCGTCATGCCGGAGGGGGTGGGCCCGATGGACGGGGACGGGTCATCCAGGGCCCCGCCGGTCCATGACCGGGCGGAGCCCCATCATGACAGTGAGGACGGAGGCGCCAGGGCGGAGCGGGTCCGCCCTGGCGCCTTGCAGGCAGCGGTGAACCATGCGGTCGTCTCTGCTGATGTCCGTTGCATGCCGATCCGCATGATGCGGAACGGCATGGCATGAGATCGGGATGGGGGTCAGGTGTGTCTTGTCGATAGGGGGAGAGTGCAGTGAATCAGTATGGAAATTCTGGGAAAAATGGTTCCTGGCGACGGATTCGGGCAATTCGTTCATTGATTTGGCAGGTCAATTTCTGCTTGCACCGACAACCCAATTTTGGCAATAGGACCGACCTCTGGAGGTGGCACCATGAAACATATGCTTGATATATCTGAATTCCTGGTTGCCTGCTGGGCACTGGTTGACAGGGGAAACAGGATTCCAACATCACATGGCATCCTAGACCGTGCACTCAAAGAGGCCGTTGATAACGACGCCTGCCCTTCTTGGGTCAGGGATGGACTCAATTTTGTGGATTCACGCATTGGCTTGCAGTGTATTGAATTGCCAGCCCTCCTGGACTGGGCCCAGCGTGCGCAACTGACAAGTGCGCCGAACCCATCGTATCAATCAGCACAGATTGAGGTCAGCAAAGAAGCGGCGGCGAGGCTGGTGCAGGATCTTGGTGTTGATGTGGAAGATGCCAGACATTGGGGAGTTGTTTTGCATCAATACGCGGAAAGTGCCAGAAATTCATCATATCCCGATCATGTCATGGCCATTGAGGACTACTGACACACGTTTATGACTTTCCGTTATGGCCTCGTAGCAGCACAAATGATTGGGTATCGGGAGATATCCCCTGACAGATCCCAATAAAATACGGTCTGAGATAAAAGAGTCGGCACCTGCACTCTGGGAGGCGTTCGAGAATCTTGCGGGCGGCTGGCTTGAACCAGTCCTTGAACGGCTGGAAACACCCCGGTCACATGCAGCCTATCCCAAGACATTCAACGACCCGATCTGGGGTGTCATCGAACTCATGCCATGGGAAACCATCTTGCTGGATTCCCCACTGCTCCAACGACTGCGCGGTGTTCGTCAGCTCGGAATGGCGCATTTGGTCTATCCAGGAGCAGGGCATGATCGCCTTGAACATACGCGGGGAGTGGTCGAAGCTGCTGAACGCATGATCCGTGCTCTTGAGAGAAATGCGGATTTCAGAAGACGTTTTGGGTCAGATCGCGACCGGAACGTTCCAGAGGTCAGCACTATGGACCGTTGCGCCACTCGACTTGCCGCCTTGTTGCATGATATCGGCCATGGCCCATTCAGTCATGCAACAGAACAGCTGATCGAGGTTCATCACTGGACAGACTTTGAAAAAGTCAAGTCCATTCTGCGCAAGCATTTCGAGGGAGTCACATCAATTGCTCCGGCCGAGGTGATCGCGGTGATGATTGTGTTGAGCCGCACAATGCGCAAAGTCCTTACCCATGCCGAATTCGGCACTGGTGTTGACAGGCCTTCATGTCTTCCCCAAACCATCGCCGCCCGCATTCTGGGTTCCCGAAGCTGCCTTGATGCAGGATATCTCTCCGGCATTATCAGTGGGCCAGTGGATGCGGACAAGCTTGACTATATTGCCCGCGACTGCCACCATTCCGGGCTTTCTCTTGGCATTGATCTGACAAGATTAATCAGAAAGCTTGAGGTCGTTGTTGTCAATGAGGGGAATGCCCCGAATGCTGACCTGAGGGAGCGGGCGCTGCAATCGGAGAGCGGGCGCTGCAATCGGAGAGCGGGCGATTTTATGACATCGGGATATCACAAACCGGCCTGGGTTCATACGAACAACTCATCATTGCCCGTGTCCTGCTTTATGATCGACTCTATTACCACCAGAAGATCCGCACTGCAGAGGCAATGCTTCGATGCTTGATAGGTCTTGCCGAAAAGGAGCGGGGGCAACCGTTCGCAATTGAGGAATTCTTCACCGGAATCACAGATGATATCTTTGTCGGAACCGTTGGTGGAATCTTCAGGATCAAGGAGTTCAAGGGCGGTGGCAAGCGGTCTCGTGTTTTTGCTGGCATGCTGCATGATCGACGCATCCATTACCGGGCTTTTGCCTTTGCAGCACGGTATTTGAAGGGGCTCGGGAGTTTATCTGACAAGGAGCAACGTGACACGCGGGCACGCTTGTGGCGTAAACCATTAAGGGAACTGTCATCACATGCGGGATGTGAAGCAATGGCAGAGAAAATATTCAAGAAGGCCAAAAAGCTTTCCGAGAACGTGCCTGAACTGACCGACTTCGGACGCAACTTGCGGCGGGAGCATATCCTCCTCGACCTGCCCCTCAATGATGCTGTTGTTCGTGGCGGCGACATCCTCACACGGACTGATGGCGGCCACATTGGAACACCGAATCTCTTCTTCGATCCCGAGAAATGGTCGCAAGCCTATGAACACCAGAAACAGTGCGGATTTGTATTCACTCCACGAAAACATGTTCCTGTTGTTGCCCTTGCTTCGCGCATTGTTTTCTACGAATCATTCAGGATTGTCATGGATATCCAGGCCGAGCGTGCCGCGAAAGTGTCCAATGTGGTCAAGGATGAATGGGTGGTTGCCGCCCGGGATGCCAAGTTTTGCAGCCCTGAATGCATGGAAATGTTGACCAACAACAGCCAATCAAGGTTTGTCAGGTTCCAAGCAAATGATTTTGAGGTGCCTCAGGGTTGGTCAAATCATGACCCCGGCATTCGGGAGCACCTTGCCAACGACCTGAACACTTCCCTTCCATCCGGCCTTGTGGCATCATCACACGCAGCAGTCGCGAAAGCCATTGGTGACTTTTCCTCATTGGTTCAAATGATTGAAGAGACAGGAACGTTTGTCGGGAACACCCGACCGTCTGAATCAAGTGCACAACGCGTAATCAAGCAACATCTTGTTTCCCGGGGTGTTGATGTCGATGAGGGAACTGAAATGGCTGGTGGAGAAACCGATCTTGTCGTTTATGACAAGATTGTTGTCGAGATTAAGGTTTCGAGCAAGTCCAACCCATTCAACGGCCCTCCCCATGCTTCCTGGCAAGCTCGCCGGTACAGTATCTCTCTTTGCACAAATGTGACATTCGTCGTTATGGTGTACCGACCAGGAAGCGAAGCAGACCTGCACATGCCCCCGAAACGGGTTGGTATACTTGAACTCAGGGATGTCCCGGAAGAACGGTGTGAAGTGCGTTTTGCGATCCCATGGGGCGCAGGCGTTCCATCAGCTGCTAAGGCCTCGCCTGGCAGCAATATCGACAAGTCCCTTCCTGACAATTAAGCGCCCCACTTCCAGTCTGAGGTGCAGCACCCCCGGGTCCAACCGGAGTAAGGGCGGAGCCCACACGGAGTGATGACCCCAGAGCAGGACGGTCACCTGCTTGGCGATAAAATTGACCAAGAGGAGCGAAATTGGGTGCTGGCGGGTGCGCCGCCGCCAAACACACTCCTTGATCACAGCCTTGGTACGGCTGATTGGGTCTTTCCTGAAGACTGCTTCCTTTCCTGCCCCGGGGCAATCATATTGTCCTCATGCCACTGTGACAGTTTCTGTCCGATCTGGCTCCGAGACCCAATAGGGAGGATGACTCACGCAGAGGTTCCAGTCGAGGATGTGGATGTGACATCCAGACTCACCTGATCGTAAGGAACCCATGGCACCAGCCTCCCGCGCTCTCCTTTGGTCAACTCGGCCAATCCGTAGTGCGATATTGTCTTCAGTGTCCGCGAGAGGTTCGATTGACTCCGTCCGGCAAGTTCTGCCAATTCCGTGAGCGAGCCCGGTTTCTCCTGTGCGATCATTGCCAAGAGTTCGCGATTGCGCGCAGACAGTACCATTGCAAAGCTTTCGATAGAGATAAACCTGATCTTTGGCTCGTCCTTGTCAATCGAGTGTTCCCCGCGGGCAATTGCCATCGTGCGTACCTTCATCCGGCTACAGTCCGCTATGCATATCTTCAAGATTTTCATTCGGGTGCCCTTTTCTTTCAACACATGATCCACTTCCGGCCAAAAGTCCTTGAGCAGTGTCGCGGCGTCCTTGTCACCATGGGGCCCGATTGATCGTAGTCTGTGCCGATGATCATTCGTATGGCGCATACACATTCCCGGTCCGTGTCGCTCCCGAACCGGATGAGCGTTGTCAAATCCAACAAGCCTCTCGCCGTTCGGAACATGGAGCGTTAACAGTAGCGCAGCCCATGCGGGCGTTGCGGCGTGAGAGCCGTACGCAACACGATAAACTTCACCCAGTATCCTTTATCATCCAAGAACAATGTCTGCCCGTGAAGATCAAGCAAGGTATCCGGCGCGGGATAGCGGTCAGGCGTCATTATTATTACATGTTATCACATTCTGATAACTGAAGGACGGGGTGGATCGCTGGCCCAACTCCGCCCAAGAGAGCAAATTTTGCCGCTGGAGGCAAGAGGCGCCCATGCGCCCCGGTGCCTATCAATCGGACACGCGTTGTGCAGCCTCTCCGTTTCCACCACTGATGAACTGCAATGCCCTGGGACTGTCAAGTCCATGGGCTCTTCCCTGGGAAATCCACACTCGCTGCCTGTCATACCAGAAAAAGCCGGATACTTCGGCCGCGCAGCAACCACCTGCACTTCCCGCACAATGTGCGCTGCGGTCTGACCGGTTCATAATCTTCAGGTCAACACCGGCCTGAGTGCGAAATTCAACCGGATCAGGATGAGTGCGGCCACAGGACGATCACGCTGATGCGCCAGTTGCGGAACTCTCAGGAAAATTGCAGCAGCACGCCGCCGCCCCTTATGAGAACGCGGGTCATGCGGTCACGGCAAGCACATCAACCCCGATTGTGGGCCCGCTGTTGCCATGACAGCTCCTCCTCAGCAAGAGCGAGGTCGGCCAGAGCCATCTCGGCAACCAGTTCCTTGAACGCAACCCGGGGCTGCCAGCCAAGATCCCTGCGGGCTCTCTCGGCATCACCAAGGAGAGCGTCGACCTCGGCGGGGCGAAAGTACACAGGATCGACAACAACAACCGCCCGCCCGTTGCCATCCCGCCCCACCTCATCAATGCCCTCACCGGTGAAAGTGAGATCCAGACCGAGGATCTCAGCGGTGGCCAGCACAAATGCCCGGACCGAGTGCTGCTCACCAGTGGCGATGACATAGTCCCTGGGCGCGTCCTGCTGGAGCATCAGCCATTGCATGGCGACATAGTCCCTCGCATGGCCCCAGTCGCGCCGGGCGTTGAGATTGCCAAGCCGCAGCTCGCTCTGCAGGCCGAGTTTGATGCGGGCCAGGGCCCGGGTGATCTTGCGGGTGACGAATGTCTCACCGCGCAGGGGGGATTCGTGGTTGAAGAGAATGCCGTTGCAGGCATAGAGCCCGTAGGCCTCCCGGTAGTTGACGGTGATCCAGTGGGCATAGAGTTTGGCCACCCCAGAGGGGGAGCGGGGATAAAAGGGTGTGGTTTCGGTTTGGGGGCTCTCGCAGGCAAGACCATAGAGTTCGGAGGTGGAGGCCTGATAGAAGCGGGTCCTGCTCTCAAGGCCGAGGAGACGAATGACTTCGAGGAGACGCAGGGTGCCCAGCGCATCGGAGTTGGCGGTGTATTCCGGCTCCTCAAAGGAGACAGAGACATGGCTCTGGGCCGCAAGATTGTAGACCTCATCGGGAGTGATCTCCTGAAGGATACGGGTCAGGCTGGATGTGTCCGTCATGTCCCCGTGATGGAGGACAAGCTGGCCTGAGGTTCCGTACGCACCTTCAAAGAGCGGGTCGATTCGGGCGGTGTTGAAGAGAGAGGTGCGGCGTTTGATACCATGGACCGTATAACCCTTCTCAAGCAGGAATTCGGCGAGATAGGCCCCATCCTGGCCGGTGATGCCGGTAATCAGGGCGACTTTGGGCGGGCTGGAGGGTGGCATCATGAAGACATCTCTTGTGATCGGGTATGCGGACAGAAGTCTGTGCCCTCGCGGGGATGATTCCCAGGCAGAGAGCTCTATAGAGACCGGACCGCATGGCTGCAACGAAGGCACGGACCGGGGCATGAGACCCAGTGACCCGGACAGTCTTTCTCCGGGTCATCACTCTCGGCATTGCATGTCGTGACTGGAAGTCGGGGATGGAAGAATCCTGCAGATTCAGCCTGGATGTTCACTTTCGCGACCCGGACCGCCAAAGGGCGACGAAAACCGGATCGGGCAGGGCTCCCGCGACAATCCTGGTGACAGCAGGAAGGGACCTGACCTGCGAATGACAGGCCGGATCCTTATCGAGAATGCCAATGGACGGACGGGATCTGGCAATAGAATTGCCTGTTCGGTATCGGATGCGTGCGTTGCTGTCATGCCCTTGATTTCTGTGGTATTGCGCGGCGGGCTTCGGGGAGGAGTTGAGGAGTCCCTGAAACCGGACTGAACGACTTGAGGCGGTGATCATATGGAAATCAAACGCGTTGGCGTCATTGGGGCTGGTCAAATGGGCAGTGGCATTGCCCATGTCTTTGCGGTTGCCGGCTTTGATGTGTGTCTGCATGACTTGAGTTTCGAAGTGTCATTTCATGCCCTGCAGCGAATCCAGAGTGATATGGACGCGATGATTGAAAGGGGTCGTTTGACCGGGGCGGAAAAGGACGGGGCGATTGGGCGGATCACCACCACAACCGATATGGGTGATCTTGCCGATGTTGACCTGATTGTTGAGGCGGCAAGTGAGGATACGGCCATCAAGGAGAAGATCTTCTCTGAAATCTGCCGCAATCTCGGCAAGGACACCCTGCTGACCACAAACACATCGTCAATCTCAATCACAAGACTGGCAGCCAAAGCCGACAGGCGCGAGCGGTTCATGGGCGTCGAGTTGATGAGGCCGGTCGCCAAGAGG
>JAPOSK010000260.1:7686-9051 GCA_026709725.1 Paracoccaceae bacterium
CGGGCCACGAATAGGCGCATAGGGTTTCCATGGCGTCGGGGGTGAACCGGCGTCTTGGGCGTCCATTTCATGAACCCGGTCCCCAAGATGAAACTCGTTGAGTTGATCCGGGGGATCGCCACCGATGACGAAACCTACCGGATTCTCCAGGGCGTTATCCAGAAACTCGGCAAGGAGACAACCTATTCGGAGGACTTCCCGGGATTCATTGTGAACCGGATCCTGATCACCATGATCAATGAGGCGGTCTACGCACTCTATGAAGGGGTTGGGTCCGTCGACTCAATCGACAGATCCATGCGCCTCGGCGCCAATCACCCAATGGGACCCTTCGAGTTGGCGGACTTTATCGGTCTCGATGTCTGTCTGGCCATCATGAATGTCCTGCATGAAGGACTGGCCGACACCAAGTATCGCCCATGTCCATTGCTAACCAAATATGTCGACGCTGGCTGGCTCGGCCGCAAGACCCGGCAGGGTTTCTATAACTACCATGAGGATCCACCGGTTGCATCACGCTGAGCGTGAGGGCGCACCGGTTCCCTGTGTTGTGATCAGGAGGTGCGCGGGGAGGCCTCACCGAGCGCGAGGGTGCGTGCGCGCAACCACGCCATGAAGGCTTCGGGATTTGTATCCTGCTGATTGATCAGGTCCCGACCGATTGGATGGCCGATATGGGGTCGCTGCGGTGTTTTCATGGCATGGACGATTTCGTGCAGGAGAAGGGACTGGCGCAGGGCACTGGAGATGAGACTGGCGCGGGCATAAAGACGACTGTTCTGACCCGGGAAATACACCGGCACCACAGCGGCTTCGCTTTTTCGGATCAGCTTGGCGGTGAAGGGTGTCCATGGTGCTTCCTCAGCATCCGCATTCCAGCTCGGCGCCGCGGCCACATTGCCGCTTGGAAACATGATGATTGATCCCCCGGCATCAAGATGGGCCATTGCCTCCTTGCGCATGGCAATATTTTTTCGAATCATGTCCTGTTCATGAGGAAAGGCTACCGGCAGCATATGGTGCGTGATCTCGGGAACGGTGTTCAGGAGTTCCCGTGTCAGAATTTTGAAATCACTCCGCACCCTCTCAAGCAGGACTGCCAGCACCAGACCATCAACAAGACCGTGGGGATGGTTGGCGGCCAGCACCAGCGGCCCCTCTGCCGGGATGCGGGCAATCTCATCGTGTGGTGTCAGGAGATCAATTTCCAGAAGTTCCAGTGCGCGCGAGAAGAAGGACTGGCTGGCTGGCCTCGGCGTTGACTCGTAGATACGGACAAGTCGCAGGAGTGTGGTCTTGCCCGTGAACCACTCAATCGTTCTGATCACCGGTTCACGCCAGCTGCCCTCGAACGTATTCCCATAG
>JAPOSK010000236.1 GCA_026709725.1 Paracoccaceae bacterium
GGTGTCTTCGATCCGCAAATTGATCATTTCCATATTGGATAAGAATAGCAGTGTCTTATTTGAAATTTCTTCCAGACCGTCTCTAACCTCGCTGAAGGCTTTCTCCCCTGATTTCTTATCTGAGTTAAAGGGAAGCTCATATCGCGTACGCTCTTCAAGGTCCGGGCACGGCTCTAATACCGACGGAAGTACCATTTCGGAGATTTCAAAAGAATGGGTTGGAGACCAGATCCGTGGCGTTTCAGTGTAACCGAATACAGCCTTGAAACCAATGCCAAAGCGTCCAATCTGGTCATCGTCGTCGGCCTTGGTCCCTGCCCCGATATCGGTTATTGCCCGGATATCACTTTCGTCGAATTCACGACCATCATGTTCGAACGTGAGCCCGTTCTTGGAGAGAATGAAGGCAGCCTCAGTTGCTCCCGTATCTTCCGCATTTTGGAGGAGTTCGTATATGAAGTGGGCAGAATCGGGGTACAAATCTTCTACCAGTAGTCGGCGTAAACCTGAGCGCTCCTTCAGGGTATCGGCAAGACCCTTATTTTTCTCATACACCGCTTCGATGACATTCATACCGCTCCATCCTCGTTAATGTGCAACGAGCCCTGAACAACCAACTCGGAATGGATATCCGAACTATCCGCCAACCTTTCCAACTCTTTAATTCTTTCTTCAAAATCATTGTTGGCTCGGTCCAGTTCACTTTGCTTCATCCGGCGGATCTTGTCATCCGTTGCTGCCTGTATCTGGTCTTGCAGCAGCTCACGTCTTGCATTGTGACTTGTGCGAAGACTTTGCTGCCGGTGTTGCACGAACTCCTGATTCTCCGCCATGTGGTTCGCACGTGCAGAGGACCACTGGCTGTAATGCCGCTTGTCAATCTGGATAAATGTTTCTTCATCAGATCTGTCGCCTGATGGGTTATCGGTTGCCTTCTGCAGTAATGGCATTACATCGCTTTCAAGCCTTGGGTCCAAGGCAACTGCGATCAGCATATCGTCAGACCTGATGCCAACTTTTCGCCAGTGGTAGAGTGCGAATGGATATTTTCCAGCAGGTACGACTTGGCTTGATACAGCGAGACTGACTTGTACCGCTTCGGAGTGTTTGAGGTGCCGAGCTGCCTGGCGAATCAGCGGATGAAGGACATTAAGGTAGGCAGCTTTCGGTTCGTCGGCAGCAGATTGCTGGTCGAATGTTACAGGCAAAAGTGGATCGGTGCCCTTAAGATACTTTTCCCATTGCCGAACAACAGGATTGTTCTTTCGTGGCTGACTGAGAAAGTCACTAAGTAGCGTTCTGCGAATTTGCTGATTGAGTCGCAGCCGCTTGAGTGCCTTGTCACCCAACAGGAAATCACCCTCGCCTTTCGCGATTTTGGACAAATAGGCGGTAACGCACCGTTGCAAACTTTTGGGTGAAAGCCAGTAACTTTCGGCTTCTGCAATCTCTTGGTGCCATGTCTGGTTGGGGACTGTCAGGCCAAACAATTCCGCCTGCTTCTCCTCCAGTGAGGTCTCCTCCTGAATTTTTCGAATCTTGTTATCGGCAAGCTGCCGGAGGCGCTCTGCACGTTGCTCGGATGTCAGCGAGAAACGATCAGCGATGTCATTGATCTCCCTTGTGATTTCACCGAGGATCTCCTCTCTGCCTCCAACAGCATGTTGAAACACGCCGATACGCATCAGACACCGCTCGTAAATGTCAGCGTCAACCGTTCCCGGGGTCACCATGTTGATGATCGCAACGCTCCCGCTTTTTTGGCCGTAGCGATCAATTCGACCGATGCGCTGTTCAATGCGCATGGGGTTCCACGGCAAGTCATAGTTGACGATCAAATCACAGAATTGAAAATCAAGACCTTCGCTGCCAACCTCTGAAGACAGAAGAATTTCAAGTGCATCCGCATTGTCTTTTGGCAGTGCGAAACGTCGGCGTAACTCTGCCCGCCGTTCATCAGGAATACCGCCATGCACCAGACCATAGCGCAGTCCTGCTTTGGCAACATGTTGCTCAATATATGCGAGCGTATGCCGGAAGGTGCTGAAAACCAACGCTTTGTTGTTTGCCATCAAACCCTTGTCCTGAAGGACTTTGATGAATGCCTGCGCTTTGGGATCAATCGAATCCAGATCGCTTGCCATCTCCAGCAGTGACTGAATATCGGCCCGGATATTGTTAATGAACTTTTTGTTGACAGGTGCTTCAAGGTCGGTGCTGTCAATCGTTTCAAGACTGTCAAGTTTTCCCGTCAGCATGTCGTTCAAGAGTGGTGAGAGGCCATAGAGACAACTCGCCGCCTGACGACGGATTGTGGTCATCATAAATTTGACATTCTGTTCGCCATGAGCCCGAGCCAAGATTCTGCTCACAACATCAAGCAAACTATCGTGCAACTCGCGTTGATCAACTGTGAATTCCACTTTGAGGGTTTCCGGTTTGCGCGTTGTGAACTCCCCTATATCCCGGCGGCGTGTTCGGTTGATCATTGCACTGAATGTGTAGAGTTCCTCTATAGAGCGGATAATTTGGATGCGACATGCATCGTCGATCTGATCTTCGGCCAGCATGTCGTAGATGTTCTGGAATGCTGGCGCTTCACGCAGGAACAAGCGCCCCCAATCGGTTCCTGCGGCACTGAGAAGATCTTCGCGGGCTTTCCTCTGCCAACAGTCCCTGCCAGAGCGACAGTGACCAATTGCAGCGTTGATAAACCTGTTGGGCTCAGCCATCTGTTCAAAACTCGGGCGATCAATAATCAGGTCTGACCTGAGAACATTCAGTAAGTTGAAGAGATCTTGACTGCCGAGTTGCACCGGGGTAGCGGTGAGGAAGACAGCAGCTTGGGCGTTATCACAGAAATAGCGAACTGCCTGGTGGAGATAAGTGTCGGCGTTGCGGATGTGGTGGGCCTCATCCACAATCACAAGATCAAACCTGGGTGGTGGGTCAAGTTCAAGTAAACCGCCGCCGCTTTGTGGCCTCCTGCCTTCCTCGCCAAAAAGAAGATCCGAATTGAACAGGGAGAACGGGACGATGGCCCGGGAATACCGGTCAGGCCATTCACCCTCCAGATCCATCTCCCGGAGACAGTGACGCAACATCCGACCGTCGAGAGCCTCGAAATGCTCATCGAAACGCTTCATTTCCCTGAACCACTTTTGTTCGTTCACCAAAGCTTTTGGGCAGATAACCAACACCGAAGAAATGTCCGTTCTGGCCTGCAACTCCTTGATAATCAGACCCGCCTCAATCGTTTTGCCCACTCCGACCTCATCGGCAATGAGCAAACGCGGTCGGTCCGATCGAATCAGTCTCAAAACAGGCCGGTATTGGTATGGCACAAAGTGGACACGACCTGATCGAAGAGAATAGAGGTTGGCGATAGACGGTGACTGCAAATGAATGCTTGTAAGATGGATACGCAAATCGTCAGCACTGAGTGTCGGGGTTTTGTCAACAGTTTTGGAAGGCTTGAGTTGGCTCTCGTAATAGGTGGCTGAACGATCATTCTGAAACACCTGGTATTGGGTTTCAGGTGCAGTGGTCACAATACCTATGATGGGAACCGTGATGCTGGGGTCGGAGCGCAAAACCACAAGATCGCCGACCTTGAACATTGTTGATTCATCATGCGATAAGTTGGATTGCATTTGAACTTGGTTCGATGGGGCCGTGGGCCTATCGGAACCGATGGGGAGAGGTGCAGAACGCGGCTGTGATTGGGAGAAGTCCGACATATCGGCAATGGCTTGTTGCTTGAACGCTTCAATTTCCCTGAGCAACTCCGTTGCAACCCCAAGCAGTCCGAGGACCCTCGCCAATGTATCGGCATCCCGATAGAGATCTTCGGTGGGCATAGGTTCGGTCGACAGGTGGGCCCAGCGATTGCGGACAGATTGGAGCTCCCGGACCCAACTCCGCCCCTCACGCGGAAGATTCATCTTTTGTGAGATCTCGTACCAGTTCTGGTCAAGAACCCGCAGGAGACCAGAAAAATCCATTTGCTTGAGATCTGTCAACCCACGCTCCTCCACAACTCGCTGTTGCTGAAAGCTCAGGCAGTTCACGACATGGGTTTCCCACCAATTCTCCCCAAGTTGAGGCAAATGTGATTCCAAAAAACTGGTTAGTTCGGCAGTTGCCTTTCGGATTAATTCATGCATGGGGAGCAGATCCGTTTTTCTTGTGTCAACATCAGGGAAACATGACTCTGAGATTCATATCAGCTAAGTTGTGATGTTTGCCCAGAGCGTCCCAACGGGCATGGCGAACAATCTCTCTCCGGCACGCTGAATCCGTTCGCCATCGTGAAGGATAATTCCGCACATGAATGCGTCACCGGCTGTCTGCTTCAACCGCTTCAACCCCGTGAAATCATCAGATTTCACTGATGCTGAAGCCTTAACCTCAATTCCGACAACCTGCCCTTTGTGTTCGAGCACAAAATCGACTTCGACTTTGTCCTTGTCGCGGTAGTGGCTGATCTGTATCCTGTTTCGGGGAACCGAAGCGATCTTTGCCAGTTCGGAAAAAACAAAGCATTCCAGCAGAATGCCAAACTGACTCCGATGATGTCTGAGACCCTCAGTATCGATATTTCGCAAGGCTGCGAGAAGACCACTGTCTAAAAAGTGCAACTTCGGCGATCGCACGAGTCGCTTATGGTCGTTGTGATGCCAGGCTTGAACACGTCGGAATAAGAACATTTGCTCAAGCAGTACGAGCCATTGATTTACCGTGTTTGCACTGATTCCCAATGGCGCAGAGAGTCTGCTCAGATTGACAAGATTACCAGCTGCGGCCGCAGACAGTCTCACGAGTTTGGACAGTTCGTTTCTCTTCAGAACATTGTGCAAATCAGCGATATCTCGCGTTGTCAAACTTTCAGCATAGGAACGGAGCCAAGATTGCTGACGCGAATCGTCATTGCGTGACAGTGCTTCCGGATAACCGCCCGCAAGAACGCGCTCAGTCAAGCCCTGTACAGGCACAGCTTTCCCATAAGCAGGAAAATCAGCAGCGAAGGCACGATCCATGAACACACTTGGCTCGCTCAGGGCTATCTCAGACTGGCTAAATGGTAACAGTTCAATGGTCTCAATCCGGCCAGCGAGGGAATCGGGAGAAGCCGAACTTGCAAACAGATCCACTGATCCTGTGATCAGAAAGCGGCCAGACCGCTGATCTTCGTCGACTGTTTTTTTAAGTGCAAGTATGAGTTCTGGAGCGCGCTGAATTTCATCAATGACAGCCCGGTCAAGATCACGAAAGAATCCGGCAGGATCATTTTTTGCAAACGTACGGGATTGATCTTCATCCAGCGTAATGTAGTCCATGCCCCGATCTCTGGCGATCTGACAGGCAAGCGTCGTCTTGCCTGACTGCCTTGGTCCAACGAGAGCAACAACACGGGTATCGGTCAATGCTGTCCTGACTTGCGTTTCAGCATGTCGAGGGATTGAGCCGGACTGTTTGATTTGTCTGGGCATAACGCATGATCCGATTGGCAAACAGTTCCTGGCTTTGGTAATCCCATTTCGTCCAATCCGCAATAGAAGGGCGTCCAATCCGCAATAGAAGGGCGTCCAATCCGCAATAGAAGGGCGTCTGCCAACCCCTAACAGTCTTGGTTGTTCTGTAGTCGTGATTTGACCACAAGACTGGATTCGAAGGTTGATGTACTGGAGTATCTATTGATGTTCATAGCCCTACTAAGACTGACATAGAACCAGTGAGGATAATGCTTTCATCGTCTAAAGATCATGAGGCAGGCCGTGCCCCCTTGAAACCGCAGCCGCCGGGTGCCATATGATGTTATCGAAAGGAGCCCTGCCCATGATCCGATCCCTGATGGTGGCCCTCCTCCTGATGGCGACCTCCACGGCTGTTCCGGCCGAGATGTTCAGGCAGCCAACCACCATCCTGCCATGATCGATGTGCTGACGAATCACGGCTGGACGCCGCTCTTCGCCGCCGCGGGCCGGGGCATGGTCGAGGAGGCGCGGTTCTTCCTCGACCACGGCGCCGATCCGAACTGGCAGATTCCGGCAACATCCACTCTGAAGGACACGGGCGGATACCCGATGGTCGCCGCACCCCGCTCCTCGTGGCTGTTCTCGCCTGCAACCGGAAAAGTCGCCGACAACTAGTCGAGATGCTGCTGGCCTATGGGGCCGATCCCACCCTCCCGGATGCGGTTGGCGACTCCCCCTCAGCTTGGTCTCGGGTGAACGGATCCCCGGTGTCCGCTACACCCGCAATCACAGGAACCGTCAGCTCGAGCAGCTCATGCGGGCCTCATGGACGCCGACCCGGCGGCACGCCCCGGCGTGCCGGTCACCCCCGAACCCGTCACCGTCTGTCTCGAGCCCGGCGACACCCGCTTCTCCGATCTGGCCCTGCGCCATCTCGGGGACCGGGACCGCTGGCCGGAGATTGTCCGGCTCAATGACATCAAGGCAGGCGAGTCCGTCACCGTGGGCGACTGTTTCCTCCTGCCGCCCCGGTGATGGGACCGGACTCGGGAGTCCGGTCCCCACCACCCATCCCTTGCCAATCCCGGACGGGGTCCCTATCTTGGACAGGCGACGGCTTGCCGAGAGACCACCGAGGGAGAGACATGATGCATGCGCTGCTGCGCCGTCACCGTGCTGCCATCGCCGCCCTCTGCCACCGCCACCGGGTCCAGACCCTGTCCGTGGTCGGCTCGGCCGCCCGGGGGGTGGATTTCGACCCCATCGGGAGCGATGTCGATTTCCTGGTGGAGTACATCCCGCCCATCCGTGATGACTGGTTCGACCGCCACATGGGCCTGATCGTCGATCTCGAGTCCCTCCTTGAGCGGGATGTGGATGTGATCGAGCGGGCCAATCTGCAGAAACCGGATCTCATCGCCTCCCTCGAGGCCGATGCCCATCTCCTCTATGCCGCCGAAGCCTGATCGTTCCGCTCTCCAGCCCCTCCGTGATGTGCTGGAGCGGGCCCAGGAGATTGAGGCGTGGCTGGAGGATGCGACCGAGGAGGCGTGGACCGCGGACCGCCAGCTGCAGGCCGCCGTGGAGCGGAACTACGGCGTCATCGGCGAGGCCTTGCGTCGCTTTGGCCGGGCCGCCCCGCATCTCGTTGACCGGATTCCGGATTTTCCGAGGATCGTGGGATTCCGGAACCGGATCACCCACATGTATGACACCATCGATTCCCAGAGGGTCTGGGATGTGAGCCACTCCCGGCTGGCGGATCTGCGGGATGCCTGTCAGACCCTCCTGCAGGCGATCGCAAGGGATCCCACCCTCGAACAGCCGCCCCCGGGATGGCCGCCGGGAGTGCCACCGCCCCCAGCCCAACGCGCCCGGCACCTCAACACCGCCCTCCTGCGGGCCGCCATCGTCAACGCTCCAACAGTGATCGAATCGCTTCTCGATGCCGGGGCCAACCCCAACATCCCCGACCGCACCGCCGGCCGCACCGCCACCCATCAGGCCTGCCACCACGGCAGTGCGGCCCTTGTCCAGCGCTTTCTGGACGCCGGAGCCGATTTCGACAGGCCAGATGCCGACGGCTGTACGCCCCGTGATCTGGCCCGGGACAACCCGCAGCTCCAAGGCACCGCCGTGCTGCGGGCTCTCGGGACGCCTGCATCATCCGATCCTGATCCCATGCCTGACCCCAGCCCCTCGCCAGACCTCTGAGCCCGCCGGGCATTGGCCGACCACCGGCCTCGGGCCTGCCCCCCTCACCACTAGGCCCGGGCCATCCGCCGGGTCAGGTGGTGATGGGGCGTCCCCCAGTGGCGGTCCATGAGGGTGACAAGCGTCAGGGGGTCATGGAAGGGCTGGATGTCCAGATCCCCGCCTGCCAGTTCGGGGGCATTCCAGCGACTGATGAGGTGGGGGCATCGCTCGGCGGTGCCATGGCGAACCACACGCTGCGCCCCGTGTCGGAGTCCTGGTCGAAGACCGGGCCGATGAGCCACCGTGCGGGATCCCAACGCATCCCGAGCGTCCCGTCCTGGGCGTGGGAGGCGAAGTTCACCTCACCGTAGAGGATGTGCCGGGCGCCGGCTGCCAGCGTCAGGAACGCCTGGAAGGGACACCCATCGCCCCCCACCGCCGGGATCGGACAGGCATGGGTTGTCTGGAGATGGTCCAGGGCTGTCCGCATGTCCACCTGCCAGGGGCCGGCCATGAGGCGGGCGGGGCAGGTGGACCACATCCCGCCGCCGCCCTGCTCCGGGGGCTTCCAGTCGTAGCCGGCGGCAATCTGATCGGGGGTGGGCCAGATGGGCGTAAGGGGCATGGTGGGTCTCCTCTTCGGGAAGGGGATCAGGTGCTGACTGTCCCGAATGGGGTTGGTGCGGGATCGGCGTGGGCAGGTTTGGCGGCGGGCCGGACGTTTTTCAGATCGAGGACAGCCTGGATCTGGTGGATCCTTATTGGTTCAAGGAAGTTTACCATGACCTCTTTATCCTTGCACTGGTTCTTGGCATGACCATGCTCGATTGCCCGGTAAACCTGGTTCCAGGCACGCCGACTCCTGCCCGGGGTTCCTTCAGCACCAACAAGGGAATCTACGCAATTTTGGCAGACGGCATGGAACGCCTTGCCCGGGCCCAAGGCTCCCAATAGTCCACACGATCCACACACAACCAGACTGGATCACCGGAGCAGAGCCTTTAACAGGACACTGTTCACTCCGGTCCGGGCCACCACACCTGTCTGCACATCGGGACCGACGCGGCTCTCCGGGGCCGTCTCTTTGCCATGCTGACCGGCGCAGACTATAAAGGACCGTCACCAATTGGAGGTGGTTTGTCCGCACGGGGAGATTGTCCCGGATGATGTTGAAGCTCTGAATCAGGGTGGTGCTGCTTCCCCCTGATCTGTCGGGCCCGGGGTGTCCTGAAAGGAAGCAGCGCCATGACACCCCCTGCCCCACATTCACATGCCGATGCCACGCCCCCGGCGGGATCACCCGCCGCCGCAGCCTCTGCCGATCCCGAGAGAGCCTCACACATGTCCGCCTCGCCACAGGCATTGC
>JAPOSK010000498.1 GCA_026709725.1 Paracoccaceae bacterium
GGGCCCGGGAGGCGGCATGGATCGGTGCTGCTGCGAAACATTCGGGAAACGGGGCCGATGCATCGCCGGATCGCTGATTGGGGGCGAATGCGATGTTGGCGGATCACCTGTTATCAATGATGTGCAGATTCCCGAGTCAGCCATACGAGGATCACACCCGTGGCCCCGGGTGCGGGTTTCGTCTTTCGAGGATGTCGCCACAACGGATGCCCGAACAATCGGCACCACCCAGCACCCGGTCACGGTCGAATGGTCATTGTCGGATTGGCGTGGACCGCGCGCCGGGACCGTTCTGAACATCCCGGGCGAGCTCACTACGGGGCCGCCTCCTGGCACCATCGGGCGGCGGCGGGGCGCGTCCAGCACCTGAGTTCAGTGGGGCTGGTCCGAGGCGGCACGGGATGCCTCAGGCAGACAGGATGGCGACCGTGTGACGGGCAATGACCGGTTTCTCCTTCCCCGGGGGCTGTGGGCTGGCATCCTGCGCCCCGTCCTGTCTTGTCGCCCATGTTGCCGATGACCGGGAGGGGCGGCAGGGTCTCCGACCCGTCCCTGCCTTTTGGCATTATGCAGACTATCATTTGCCATATTGCAAATGTCTCAAGGCAAGGAACGAATTGCCCGAATCTGCCGCCGGGGCATTGCAGGTCAGACTGGAAGTGGGGCACGATTTGGAGTGTTGATGGCTGGCCGTTGACCGCGCTTCGTCTTTCCATGGCTCGGAATGGAGGAGGAGGGCGAATTTCCCGGGAGAAGTGTGGCCGGGAAGCGGGCGTCGGTCACTCCGGAGAGATCTCGAATGCGCCGACCTCGGGCTCGGCGCGGAGGAGGGATGTGGTCGCCTCGAGGAGAGTGCGCAGGTCATCCTGACCGGTTTTGCTTTCGCAGACGATGACAAGATTGGGTGTATTGGATGAGGCACGGATGAGAGTCCAGGAGCCGTTTGTGAGGGTGGCGCGGACGCCATTGATGGTCAGGATGCCGGCAATCCTGTGTCCGGCGAAGGGCGTCTTCTGGTGTTCCATGGCCCTGAAACGTTCGGTGATTCGATCCATGACAGTGTATTTGGCCTGATCTGCACATGGCGGATTCAGTGCGGGCGTCATCCAGGTTGTGGGGAGTTCATTGTGGAGCGCCGCAAGCGTTGTCTCGGGATGATCATCAAGGACCTGCAGGAGGGCAAGGGTGGCGTGCAGCGAACAGTCAAATCCATGACCAATGGTCTTGCCAAAATAGTAGTGGCCGGATCTCTCGAAAGCGGCCAGCGCACCGGTTTCGGCAAGGCGGGCCTTGATATGTCCGTGACCTGTTTTCCAGTACTCTGTTTTGACGCCATGCCTGGAGAGGATCGGATCATCGGCGAAAAGTGAGGTGGATTTTATGTCCACCAGGATCCGGCTGTTCGGATGACGGGGTGCGAGGTGGCGGGCAATCAGGAGACCGGCCTTGTCGGCATGGATGATGGCTGCCGTGTTATCCACCACACCCAGACGATCACCGTCGCCATCAAATCCAAGCGCAAGGTCAGCCCCGGTGCGGGTGACGGCGTTTTGCATATCCCTGAGCATCTCAAGTGATTCGGGGTTGGGGTTGTAGTTGGGGAATGCGCAATCGGCCGTGCAGTGGTGTGGTATGACGGTTACGCCAAGGCGCTCGAGCAGAGCGGGGGCGAACATGCTGGCTGTCCCGTTGCCCGTTGCGCAGACGATGCGAAGTTTGCGCCTGATGGGGGCTTTTGCGAGACTGGCAAGGTAGGCCGCCGCCGGACTGGTGTTGATGGTGTAGCTGCCACCGGGACGCGCTGTGGGCTGCTTGCCCGGAACCAGCGATTTCAACTGCTTCATTTCCTCGGGTGAGCAGGTCAGGGGATGCCGGAATCCGAATTTTATGCCCGTCCAGCCGTCCGGATTGTGGGATGCGGTCACCATGGCCATTGCGCCGATGCCGAAATGGACACGGGCATAGTAAACGATGGGCGAAATCACTGTTCCGACATCCGTGACTCGGATGCCGGCATTGATGAGACCCAGAGCCAGAGCATGGCGAATGGATTGTGAATAGGATCGGAAATCACAACCAATCACGATCTCGCTGGTGCTGCTGTGCCGCCGAATCAGCGCGCCGAGGGCCTGACCGATGGCAACCATACCCGGCAGATTAATTTCTTCGGGATAGCGCCAGCGGAGATCGTATTCACGAAAGCCGTTCTGGCTGCACCGGGGCTGTGTGATGGCGTTCCAGCCGGTCAGCGATGCCGGCAGGGTCATTGATCAGTCCCCAATGGACAGGGAGACAGGGGACAAAGAGGCATGTCCTTGGCGATGCGGTCAAGTGCGAGCAGGGGGGCAAGCACGCTTTCCATCGCATTGAGGGGAATCATGTTCGGCCCATCGCTCGGTGCCCTGTCCGGCGCTTCATGGGTTTCCAGAAAAATGGCTGCCACGCCCAGGGACACGGCTGCACGCGCAATGACCGGGGCAAATTCACGCTGCCCGCCGGAACTGTGGCCCGCACCGCCAGGCTGCTGCACCGCATGGGTGGCATCCATGATGACCGGGTAGCCTGTGCGGGCGAGGATGGGGATCGAGCGCATATCCGCAACCAGCGTGTTGTAGCCGAAGGATGTCCCCCGCTCGCAGAGCATGATTTTCCGGTTCCCCTCACTTTCAATCTTGCCAGTGATCTGTTCCACATCCCAGGGGGCAAGAAACTGTCCCTTTTTGACATTGATGCACCGGCCTGTGGCCGCCGCCGCGAGCAGGAGATCGGTCTGGCGGCAGAGAAAGGCCGGGATCTGCAGGATCTCGACCACATCAGCCACGCGGTCACACTGTCCGGGCTCATGGACATCGGTCAGAACGGGGCAGCCGACAGAGTGGCGGACGGCCGCCAGGATCTCCAGCCCTGCCTTGAGACCCGCACCGCGCCTGCCCGCGAGTGATGTTCGATTGGCCTTGTCAAAAGAGGCCTTGAAGATAAATCCCATGCCGAGCCTTTCTGTGATTTCGGCGAGGGTTTCGGCGATCATCAATGCGTGAGTCCGACTCTCGATCTGGCAGGGACCGCCGATGAGAACAAGCGGCTCGGTGTTGCCAAGAGCGATGCTCCCGATCTTCAGGGTTCTGCTCTTCAGGGCAGGACTCATGGCAGACCGGCCCGGAACGGGATCGGCGGTCCCGGGTTCATGGAATCTTGCTGACAGAGACAAATCGTGACAGGCCAATGGCAACAACTGCTGCGCTGAGACTCAAAAGGGCCCCCATCTTGGCAGCATCCTGAACGGGTCCGGACTCGAAGGCGACCGATGCGATGAAGAGGGAGACGGTGAAGCCAATGGCCGCCACAAGGCCAATGATGGCGATATCGATCATGCGCATTCCCTTGGGGATACCAAAGCCAAGTGGAACGGCACCGAGCCAGCCAAACAGCATGATGCCGATCGGCTTGCCAACGAGAAGGCCAAGCAGAACGAGGACTGTCGGTGCGCCGATTGACGAGATCTCAACGCCGGCATTGGCAAAGCCGAAGAGAAACAAAATGAATTCAATCGGGTGTTTCATCCTGTGTTCAATGGAATTGAGCAGGTCGCGGTGAGATCGTCCATGCTCCACCATGAGACCAAATGCACGATCAGCGTGCGGGATTGCCGGGATCACGGGAAGAAGACCCAGCGCAGGATGGATTCCGGCTTCCTGGAACCCGTACCACGAGAGCGCGCCCGCAACCGCATAGGGCCAGAATGAGAGTTTGTGCCGGATGAATGTTGTGATGGGCTTGTCATCATTGTCGCGGTCAAGCCGGTGCGGTATGTGATTGAAAAGAAGGTAAACGATCACGACTGCAGCAAGTGACAGGAGCAGCCATTCCGGAGCCAGTTCACCTGAAGGATAGAAGACTGCCAGAATGATCAGCCCGGCCGCATCATCGGCAATTGCCAGGAGCAGAAGAAAACGCACGGCTGGATGACCCGCACCAAAAATGATCCGGCCAACCACATAGGAAAATGCGATATCCGTCGCTGTTGGAATGGCCCAGCCATTTGCAACTGCGGAGTAGGTTTCGGAGCCGAGCAGCGCTGCAATGCCAAGATAGACGGCAATCGGACCGATCATTCCGCCTGCTGTCGCAAACAATGGCGTCGCCGCCTTCCGACCCCGCAGGGATCCATCCTTGAGTGCAACGGCTTCCCAGACTTCCTTGCCGGCCTGGGCAAAAAAGAACGCCATCAGAATATCATTGATCAGATAATGAACGGTCAGGACCCTGCGGGACTCACCATGACCGGCATGGAGATGACCCACCACACTTTCCTTGAGAAGGACAAAGTCCACAATCTGATGATAGGTCCTGTAATCGAGGTTCGCCCAGATAAGCCCGATGAGCGCTCCAGCCACCAGCAGGATGGAATACTCCATGATATAATGCCAAAGACGCACGGCGCTTCTGTCCCCCCATTCTGTCTTTCAGATGTCACGCAGTTCTGAATTGGGTCAAAACAGGACCGACTCGGATGCAGACTAGCAGAAATTGTGTCGCATGTCATACTGGTATCCGGCCCGACTGTCTGCTTTCGACCGGGCGTCTGCGCAATGAGCCATTGATGGGGGC
Source organism: Paracoccaceae bacterium (assembly GCA_026709725.1). Classification (GTDB taxonomy): domain Bacteria; phylum Pseudomonadota; class Alphaproteobacteria; order Rhodobacterales; family Rhodobacteraceae; genus MPNP01. The sequence continues at coordinate 4,609 of JAPOSK010000498.1, forward strand.
GGGCCGCACATCATTGTGGTAACGGGACACGGATGAAGCCTGTGGAGCCGTGGCATTGGTCAAGGCTGGAGAATTGTATGGGGTTGGAAGATCATGGGACTGGAAAACTGTTTCCGGGCGACGGATTGAGGCAGGGATGACAGGGAACACCGAAATCAGGCTGACAGATGCGTTCACCAGAGCTCTGGACCTGCTTGAGACATCAGAGAACATGATCTTTATCACCGGAAAGGCCGGTACCGGGAAATCGACACTGCTGAAAATGTTCCGTGACCGGGCGCCGACCGTGCCGGTCGTGCTGGCTCCGACAGGTGTTGCCGCCCTGAATGTCGGCGGGATGACCATTCACAGATTCTTCGGCTTTCCTCCCAATGTCACACTTGAGGGAGTCCAGAAACGGACATGGGTCCGGCGTGACCGCCGGGAGATGTTCCGGCGTCTGCATACGATTGTCATCGACGAGGTTTCGATGCTGCGGGCCGACCTGCTCGACTGCATTGATGCAATTCTGCGGAAACACGGTCCCAGACGCAATGCACGGTTTGGCGGTGTCCGAATGATTTTTTTCGGTGATCTGTATCAGCTGCCGCCGGTTGTCCAGAGTTCTGTCCGCCCCATGTTCCAGCCCGGCTCTCTCTATGAGTCAGAATTCTTCTTTGATGCCCATGTGATGCGCGAGAGGGAGCTGGAGGGGGCGCCATCTCTGGAAACCTTTGCGCTGACCGAAGTGTTTCGCCAGCGTTCAGGCCCGTTTCTCGATATCCTCAACCGGATCCGGGAAAACTGTGCAACCGAGGCCGATATCGCTGCCCTGAACCGGCGGGTAACGCATGAACTCGTTGATATCGGCAACCGTCTGCGTGTCACCCTGACAGGGACAAACAGGGAAACCGATGCCATCAACAATGCCCATCTTGCAGATCTGGGCCGGGTGACCGCCATCATGTGCAACGAGACTCGGGTCAAGGGTGATATTGACCATCTGAAACAGGCGATACCTGCCGAGTTGCGGTATGCCGAGGGTGCACAGATCATGATGAACAGCAACGAGCCTGATCATGCATGGGTCAATGGAAGTCTTGGTCGCATTATCAGGATTGAGCATGACGGAACACCCGTCATCCAGCTGAATTCGGGGCGGGTCTGTGCAGTCAGACCCCTGAGGCGGGATCTGTATACATTTGCCCTGACCGATGGCCACATCACCAGTGAATTGTGCGGCAGCTACACCCAGTACCCGTTCAATCTCTGCTGGGCCATGACCATTCACAAGAGCCAGGGCAAGACATTTGACCACCTCGCGCTCTCGATCAGCCGGGCCTTTGCTCCCGGCCAGATCTATGTGGCGCTCAGTCGGGCAAGATCCCTTGAAGGCATTGAGCTCCTGAAACCCATCAGCGCCCATGCCATTGCCGTTGATCCGCGAATCGTCGCCTTCCACTCTGCCGGGTCGCAAACGGTTGCCGGCTCAAATACCGATCAGCACGACGGGCACATTTAATGGGGATTATATACTTGACTTCCGAGGATAAACAGCCATTCAGGGATTAGGGACTATTGAGGAGACTGACGATGACACAAGAGGCGCCAGGCAAGCATTTCCGGCAGGGGCTGGATTTCCTTGAGTTCACCGAGATGTTCCCGACCGAGGATTCGGCGGAGACATGGTTCGAGTCGCAACTGTGGTCTCGTGGTCGCAGATGCCCGCACTGCGGCAGCGATCAGACTTTCGAATGCACCAATCAATCCCTGCCCTATCGGTGTCAATCCTGCTGGGGCCGCTTCAGCGTCAGGACCGGAAGCCTGATGCACGGATCGCCCCTGCCATACCGCAAATGGCTCTGGGCCGTCTACCTGCACATGACCAGTCTCAAGGGCGTCAGTTCCATGAAACTGCATCGGGACATCGGCGTGACACAGAAGACGGCATGGTTCATGCTTCAGAGAATCCGGGAGGCGTTCAGGCCGCACCACGATTCCCGCCCGCCCATGCAGGGACCGGTCGAGGTCGACGAGACCTACATGGGCGGCAAACGCAAGAACATGACGAAGTCGAAGCGTGAGGCCATGACCGGGCGGGGCGGCGTCGGGAAGGCCGTCGTCGTCGGGGCCAAGGACCGGGAGACCAACCAAGTCGTTGCCAAGACGGTCGAGTCCACCGACAAGGAGACCCTGCAGGGATTTGTCGCCGAGACCGTCGCTCCAGGTTCCGACCTGTATACGGACGATCACCGGGCCTATCAGGGCATCGAGGGCTATCACCACAAGACCGTCAATCACTCATCGCAGCAATATGTCGACGGCCAAATTCACACCAACGGCATCGAATCCTTCTGGGCCATGTTCAAGCGGGCGCACAAGGGCGTCTATCACAAGTTCAGCAGGAAGCATCTGGACCGGTACGTCACCGACTTCTCCGGGCGGCACAACGTCCGGCGGCGGGACACGCTCAACCAGATGCGCATTCTCGTCCGGGGCATGGCGGGCCGCACCCTGCCCTACAAGGCGCTGATCGCCGACAACGGACTTTGGAGCGGCGCAAATGGAGGTGTGCGGGCATGAGCGAAAGCGGCATCAATCTTGATCAGGGTCCGGGCGTGCTTCAAGATACTCATCAACAGATTTCCGAAGAGCCTCGGACAACTGATGCGCAGCCGGAATCGACAAAACATGGGAATAAATCTCCGGCTTGTCGGAATGCTGAAGAAAAACTTCCACAAAATTTCGTCTGGAGTCGTGCAATACCCCCCACTGTGACACCCGAAGCATTTGAACAGATTGCCGAACATGCGAGATTGTTTGCAGATCTGCGGTGATCGCAGGCTTCATATCGGGTTCTTTTTCAGTCATTTTCCACTCCTTTCATATATCCTCTCTTCCTGTTCTCCCGCCGCAGCCCTGACAGCGTGAAGGTGTTGCTCTTGAGCCGGTTGCAGGGGCCGCAAAGCAGGATCCGGTTGGAAATGTGATTCAGTCCGCCATCGGAGCGCGGCGTGTTGTGATCGAGTTCCAGATACCGGGGATCGTCGAAAAGCCGATCGCAGCCGGCGCAGCGCGGCCCGTGCTGGTCGAGCAGATGGGCATACATCTCGGCGCGCGTCCAGCGCGGCCCTTCCGGCTCCTTGACCTTCTGCTTGACGCGAAGAAAGGGCGCGGCTGTCTCGCCATCGTCCGTGCGGGTTGGGGGTTCTTTGGTGTAGTGGACATCGCCAAAGAGTGGGCCAATAACTTTACGCATTCGGTCAATGACAACATCATGCGCCCCTTCCCAAATATCCATACCGACCCACTGGCGGTCTGATTGTTCAGATGCGACGAGAGTCGTGGCGCATCCGCAAAATGGGTCAAGAACTGTGTTTCCGGGATTGGAACCGGCTTTGACGATACGCTCATAGAGAGCGAGAGGCTTTTGTGTTGCATATCCAGATTTCTCTGCTTTTGCCGGAGTGGGAATATCCTTCCAGACATTGTTGGGAATAATACCCACGGCGGGTCGTTGCTTACGCCATGGAACGCCATTTACCCATTCAATTTCTCCTGCTTCATCCAACTCCTGAAGTTTCCCTTTACTAACTGTCCATCCGGAAGAATGGGGTGGGGCAATCCCTTTATAATCATACACAAGATTAGGGCGTGGACCGAGCCCCGGAGGTCGAAATGGGCTACGGCGTTTGAATCTGCCTTTATCGTCATGACATGGAAACGACGAACTTATATCTGGGTAAGGAAGCGCCACATCATTCGCATTGAATGTGTAGTCATTCCCACGTGAATACAGGAAAATGGTGTCCGTCGAACGGCCGAAACTGCGTATTGCATATTGGCTGCGCTTTCCTGCCCCCTGAATGCGTTCCCACACAATCTCATTCCGAAAATTCTTCCACCCGAAGATCGCGTCCATGCACGCCTTGAGGTAGTGCGAAGCCGTCGGATCGCAGTGCAGGTAGATCGATCCGGTCGGCTTGAGGATGCGCCGCATTTCCAGGAGTCGCACCGCCATGAAACACATGTAGGCGCCCATGCCGTCCGAATGGGCGTATCGGGCCGATTCGATGGCTTCCATCAGGCGCGGGTAATCGTCGGTGATCTGGTCCGTCCATGATTCATGCACGTCCCGCTCCCATGACCAGCGATCCTGAAACCTGGCGCCGGCGGCCAGGCTGTCCGGCGTCGCGTGGAAGTCCCGGCCCTTGTTGAACGGCGGATCGGTGGCAATCAGATCAACCGACTCCGAATTCATCCCCCGCATGATGGGGAGATTGTCACCATGAAACAGGGTCCGGTTGGCCCAGTTGGGGGGAGGGGGGGTTACCTTATGAATCACATGCTGTCCTCTCAACAAGGATCAGCCCCTAGAAATAGGGGATTATATACTTGAATCTATCAGCGATTCCACGGCCACAATCCTTCTTGGT